>JBIIYT010000174.1:0-5637 GCA_044346675.1 Rhodoferax sp.
TGTGCAGAGCCCCCTGTGCGCCTGATCTGGCGAGAGTGTTGGTGCACCAATATTATGGGAGACCGCCTGTAGTGCGGCGATAGCGGGCTCTCAAGCGATTGGCCTAGTGGGCTATAGTCGTCAAGATGTCGCCCTATTAAATTCGTTAGGTTTCCCATGTCCGTGTCAATCGCAGCATCCGCCGCTTCAAGTGCTGCGTCCGCAGCCTCTGCAGTCGATCTAGTGACTGCGATCAAGCCATTTACGCCAGACGCTCTGGCAAATGGTTTTGCCACACTCATCGGCGCTCTTGTCGGAGCAATGCTTGCCTACGCATTGCAGCGCAGATTTCAGAAGACGCTTGAAGAGAAGGCAGCTCACACCTCGGCACACAAGCTTATGTTCGCACTCCTCCAGCAGGTCAACACGATCATATTGATTCAACGCGACTATGTGTTTGAGAGGCTGAATGACCCAGCAAGGTTCTTGTCTATACCGGCCACGCCGCCGTATGACACGGTTAAAAATGTGCTCCAACTTCCAGATTTAGCATTTCTTATTGACAACACAAAAGGGCGAGCTGTTCTCTATGAGTTTTATCTTGCACAAGAGAACTACATAGAAGCGCTCAACCAATGGAATCTGCGTTCAGCTCTGCATCTGGAGCAAGTTCAGCCGGCGTTGGCTAGAGCCCGAATTCCAAATAATGGAGTCATTTCTCAAGAAGCCTTGGAGCTAAAACTTGAAGCCCATGTCTTCGGAGCAATCGTCAACTCCACAGACAACTGCATCGTTTCGCTGCAAAGAGCATTCCAGAAGCTCGCTGCGGCCAAAATCACCGCTCGAAGCTACTTGGTAACGCGTTTCAAAAGCAACGATTTCACGGATTTCGATTTTCCCGAAACATTTGGTCTTGCCTCCGCCTCAGGCCCTGCGGCACAGCAGTGAAACCTAGGCCACCGCTCAAGCGGACCGTAAAATGGCGGCTCGGTTGTCGTGTTTTATCAATTTAGGCGGTGCCATTTGTCGGCGGCTTAGCTATTGCCTTAACACTACACATTTTGAGCGGCTGCTTTGGAGCGCGACGTAAATCAGCTCTTGGCCTGAGCCGGGTGTGAGTACCTGGCAAAGACAATGGCTCGGAGCCATGCAATTCGAGCCTGTACACGACATTACTCGTAGAAAGCATCCACTACAAACTCTCCAGCACAAGGCCCGCGGTGGGTGTCATCGTGAGGTAAAGGAGGAGGCCGCAGGCCGGGGGACACGAACGATGGCACTCACCGCTGGCCTTGGGCGGGCGCGTTCCGCCGCAGCACCGTCATCTGAAAGCCCCGTCAATCGTCGTAATGCCCCCGGCACGCAATCACGTCAAAGTCTGCATCGTCGACGGCGTAGACCAAGCGGTGGGTATCGTCAATGCGTCGTGACCAGTAACCTGCCAAATTGCCCAGCAAGGGCTCTGGCTTGCCGATGCCTGTGAACGGCTCGCGCCGGGCCGCTTCGATCAGCAGGTTGATGCGTTTGAGTGTTTTTTTGTCTTGGCCCTGCCAATAGACGTAATCTTCCCAAGCCGCCGGGGTGAACCGAATGGAGCGAATGGAGCGGCTCACGCTTTGGCAAGGGCACGCTTCACGGCCTTGCCCGCCTTGTGCTGTGCGATGGACTTGGCCAAATGCGCGGCATTGGCGGGCGTGGATAGCAGATGCATGGTGGCCATGATGCTTTGGTAGTGGTCTAGCGACATCACCACCGCGTCTGCCCCATCGCGGCGGCTGATGATGGTGACGTCGGCATCGTCATGCACGTTGTCCAGCACCGTTTTTAAGGCGCTGCGCGCTTCTGAATAAGTGACGATTTTCATGTGGATTCCCTAACTTGTACTAAAAGTTGTGCAAGTCTAACAGACATCAGTCACAGGTGCAAAGTAGCTTGCTACAGCAAGCGTAAAGGGTCTACGCGCCGCTCCACCTGAAGCTCGCAAGCCGCAGACTCCGGCACCTTCGGGTCGCACCAGTCAAAAAACGCACACACCTCGGCGCGCTGGCGCTGTGCATCGGCGTAGCCCAATGCCATAAGCTCACTGGTATAGCCAGATTCAAACAACAAATAGCTGGCCAACGCGGCACCCTTGACATCGGCTTTCTTAGATGACACCCCAATGCCGCCCAACATAATTCGCACTGCAGAGGGCAGGTCTTTCACATGGCGCGCGGCCACGGCATCTAGCCGCTGGCTGGGCGCTATCACCAGCAGGTCCACCGGGCGCAAGGCGCTGGCGTTGCGGGCCTCTGCGGGGACCAGTTTCATGGTTTGGTTGACGCGGCGCACTCGTTCTACATCTACGGCCAGCGCGTCCAAAAAGATGTTGGACAGTGCGTGGCCCGCTATTTGCGCAATAGACGGGTAGGTGCTGGTGGTGTGCAGGTGGGCCTCTTGCTTGGGCTCGTGCATGCGCCCTGCACCCACCACCAAAATGCGTTCCGCCCCTAAGTGAATAGCCGCCGCCACCGGCGCGCTTTGGCGCATAGAGCCGTCGCCAAAATATTCGATGTGGTTGCCAATGGTGAGCGGTGTGGCCGGAAAAACAAACGGAATGGCTGAGGATGCCAGCAAGTGCGCGTGGGTAATTTTGTCGCGCACGGCCAAGCGCTGCGAGCGTATCCAGGGCACCAAGCCGCGTGCGCCCTCAAAAAAAGTAACGTGGTCGCCCGAGCTGTAGCTGGACGCGGTAACGGCCAGTGCTTTCACATCACCCTTGCGAATAAGAAACGGCAAGCGCTCCAGCGGCACCAAGCGCTTGAGCAAATCGGCCAAGGGCGAGTTGTCGAGCAGCGACTTGGGCTTCACCCTGCGCCACTTGGCCAGCATCCAGCCCACCGACAAGAGCGTGAGCCAGCTGGCGCCCGAGCGCAGCATGCTGATGTGGTCGGCCTTGTACACGTCGTGGGCATGAAAGCCGCGCCAGGTTTTGGCTATAAGGCGCACCGTGCCATCAAAGTTGTCTGCTCCACAGGCCAGTGCCGATGCGTTGATGGCCCCGGCCGATGTGCCGGTGATGATGGGGAAGGGGTTGGGTGCGCTGCCTTGGCCGCACTCTTGCCGAATGTCGGCAATGGCCTCTAGCACGCCCACTTGGTAGGCCGCGCGCGCACCACCCCCGGTTAACAGCAAACCGGTGGAACGCACGGGTGCCGATGCCGAGGCTTGTGCGGGCGTAGGGTCAGGCGTGAGTGGGGGGCTCATGGGCCAATTATGGAGCCCGTGCCCGGGCTTAATGCGTCGAAGTAAACGGGGTTAACCCCTATGGGGCTTGGGTTAGGCAGGGTTTGGATAGACTCCATACCCCACAGGAGACTTCAATGGCAGCGACGCAACAGACACTTTTGGCCGCCCTGGGCGGCGTGATCGACCCCAACACGGGCAAAGACTTTGTCAGCAGCAAGTGCATTAAAAATTTGGCCGTAGATGGCGGCCATGTGCGCTTTGACCTAGAGCTGGGCTACCCGGCGCAAAGCCAAGTGAGCGCCTTTTGCGCCGCACTGGTGGCTGCCGCCCAAGGTGTGGACGGCGTGAGCGCGGTGGACGTGACCCCGCGCCTGAACGTGAGCGCCCATGCCGTGCAGCGCGGGGTGCAGCTGCTGCCGGGGGTGAAAAATATTGTGGCCGTGGCATCGGGCAAAGGGGGCGTGGGCAAGAGCACCACTGCGGCCAATTTGGCCCTGGCCCTGGCCGCCGAAGGTGCAAGGGTTGGCCTGCTGGACGCCGACATCTATGGCCCCAGCGTGCCCATGCTCATGGGCCTGAGTGGTAGGCCCGAGTCAGAAGACGGCAAGACCATGGAGCCTATGGAAAACTACGGCGTGCAGGTCATGTCCATCGGCTTCCTTGTAGACCAAGACCAGGCCATGATCTGGCGTGGCCCTATGGCCACCCAAGCGCTAGAGCAGCTGCTGCGCCAAACGCACTGGAAAGACCTGGACTATTTGATTGTGGACATGCCCCCGGGCACGGGGGACATTCAGCTCACGCTTAGCCAGCGCGTGCCCATGACCGGCGCGGTGATTGTGACCACGCCGCAAGACATTGCCCTGTTGGATGCACGCAAGGGCATCAAGATGTTTGAAAAAGTGGGTGTGCCCATACTGGGCATTGTGGAAAACATGGCCGTGCATGTGTGCAGCCAGTGCGGCCACCAAGAGCATATTTTTGGTGCCGATGGCGGCAAAAATATGGCCGCCGAGTACGGCATGGACTACCTGGGTGCCTTGCCCCTGGCCATGCAAATACGCGTGCAGGCCGACAGTGGCCGCCCTAGCGTAGTGGCCGAGCCCGAAGGGGAGGTAGCGGGTATTTACAAGGCGGTGGCACGGCGGGTGGCCTTGGCTATTGCGGCGAAGAACAAAGACTTCTCTGCCAAGTTTCCCACCATCAGTATCAGCAAAAACACGTGAACCGCTTTAGGCAAGTTGGTATGTAGACCAAACCACTGGGCGTGTGCGGGAAAACCCCTGTGTAAGTGCCCTAAACCTTGATTTACTTGCATCGATTGAAGTGTGATACTTAAAGGCGTACCGGGCGCATTTCATCGTTTGGTTTTTACAAGGGTTTTGCATGTTTGCTTTATTGACCTCGCTTCGCGGAAAAGTCGTTGCTATGGTGGCCTTGCTCGTGTTGGTAGGGCTGTTTGTACTCTCTGCCTCCAATATCTTGACGGCCCGCAGCTATGCATTGGCGTCCTTGGAGAGCCAGACCAAGGCGCTCACCCTGTCGCATGCCACCGCGGTTGGAGACTGGGTGGCGGCTAAGTTGCTGGTAGTCAAGTCCTTTACCAGTGCTGCAGACGAGGCTCAGCCTTTGAAGTTCTTGCAGCAAGCCCAAATCGGTGGTGCGGTTGATAGCGCCTATTTGGGGTATGCCGACAAGAGGACATTGTTTTCAGACCAACGTAAGTTACCCGATGGTTATGACCCCACAGTGCGCCCTTGGTACAAAAAAGCGGCCGCAGCTTCAGACGCAGTGGTCACCGAGCCCTATATAGGTGCAACGTCGAAAAAATTTCTGATCACCTTTGCCTCGGCTATTCGCCAGGGGGATCAAGTCAAGGCGGTCAACGCCGTGGATGTGCTGATGGATGTGGTGGTGCGCAACGTCACCTCCATTCGTCCCACCCCCGGAACCTATGCCTTTATCGTGTCCAAAAACGGCAAAATTATGGTGCACGAAGATGGCTCTTTGCTGCTCAAACCGGTGACTGACATTGCCCCTTCTCTGGGTGAAGCAGCCATTGCCGATTTAGCCAAGTCCAGTGGACTGCAAAGTTTGGTTATTCGCGGCGAAGACCGGCTGGTGCAAGCCGCACCTATTGCAGGTACCGATTGGACTTTGGTGGTGGCGCTGGACCGCAAGGAAGCCATGGCCGGCATCTCTGCCATGGTGTGGTCTTCATTGCTGGCCAGTGTGTTGATTGCTTTGGCGACGGTGGCCGTGATTGGCGCCTTGCTCACTAAAGTGTTGGCACGCCTGACGGTGTTGCGTGATGCGATGGAGGACATCGGCTCGGGTGAAGGCGATTTGACCAAGCGTGTGGTGGCCAGCGGTAACGATGAATTGGCCGTGATCGCCTCTGGCTTTAATCGCTTTGTGGACAAGATCCAT
>JBIIYT010000175.1:0-5633 GCA_044346675.1 Rhodoferax sp.
GCTCGAGTTGCCTGAAAAGCCCTTGAGCGCGGCCTCTAGGCCTTCAAGGTCTACGCCCAGCGCCGCCATGCGTGCGGTGTCGGGCTGCACCTGGTACTGGCGCACCTCGCCGCCAATGGGCACCACCTGTGCCACACCGGGCAGCGTGAGCAGGCGCGGTCGCATTACAAAATCTGCATACTCGCGCACCGCCATGGGCGTGGTCTCGGCCGTGTCAATGGGCAGTGCTAGCAGCATCACCTCACCCATGATGGAGCTGATGGGGCCCATGCCCACATGCTCCACTCCTTGGGGCAACTGTTCGCGTACCAAAGACAAGCGCTCGCCCACCATTTGGCGGGCACGGTAGATATCAGTCTTCCAGTCAAAGGTGATGTAGACGAACGACAAGCCCACACTAGAGACAGAGCGAACACTTTCCACCCCGGGGATGCCGCCCATGGAGGTTTCCAGCGGCACGGTGATAAGTTGCTCCACCTCTTCAGGGGCCATGCCACCGGCCTCTACCTGCAAGGTGACGGTGGGTTTGTTAAGGTCGGGGAACACATCTACCGGCATCTTGACCAGTGTGAAAGCGCCCACCAGAAGCAGCAGCACCGAGAGAACTACCACCATAAGCCGATTGGCCAATGCGGTGTGAATAAGTTTGTCAAACATAGAGTGCAGCCTGTGGATTTAACGAACCTGATTGAGCAGGGCTGCGCCTTGTGTCACCACCCGGTCTGCGGCTTTCAACCCATCGAGCACCGACACGGTGGCACCGTCCAAGGCAATAAAGCGCACAGGCCGGGGCTCAAACACCTCGGCCGCCGTGTGCACCCACACCATGTCTTGATTGTTCGGGCTTTTCACCACGGCAGCGGTGGGCACGGCAAAGCCTTTGACTTCTTCTTTGGTTTGGACGACCACTTTGACCGGCTGGTGCACTGCAAGCGCCACCGCTGCGTTGCCTGTGGTGCTGAAGTGCAAGGGAATCGCCCCATCGCGCAGGCTGCGGCCCGCGCCCACAAACTTGAGCGGCACACTCACACCAGTGGCGGGGCTGGCACTGGCCGATGCAATGTTGCCCAAGAGTGCAGTGTCAAAGGCGCTGGCTTCCACCATCAAGCGCGCGGGGTCTACTATTTCAAACAGCACTTCACGCGCATCTACCACTTGGCCCGCCACCACATTGGCATAGGCAATCACGCCAGATACGGGCGCGCGCAGCTGCTCGGTGGCCGACAGGCTGGCACCTACGGCTGCCACGCGCTGGGCCAAGCTGCTAGCGTCGGCGCGCGCGGCGTCAATATCCTTCTGTGCCACGGTGCCTTCGAGTTGCTCCAGCCGCGCCACGCGCTGGCGCGCAAGGCCCAGAGCAGCGGTGAGTTCAGCCGTTTGCGCCACTTGGTTGGCTTGCTCTATGGCGCTGGCGCTGGCACGTACAACGGCCAAAACCTCCCCCTTGCGCACCGCTTGCCCCAGTTGGGGCAGACCACGTGGCCCGGGTTCGATGCGCCCCGCCTGGGTGGGCTGCACTTTGCCACCCGCGTTGGGGTCTGCCACCACACGGCCTGTGAGCTCCATGGTCTTGGGCAAGGCCTTTTCTTCGACCACCAGCGTGCGTACCGCAAGCTGGCGTTGTGTGGGTTTGGGCAAAAAAACGCTGCCATCGGCTAGGCGCTTGGGAGAGTTGCCACCCGTGGCTGCGGGCGCTTCGTCGCCATGGTCATGCCCTGGCCCAGCATGGGAATTAAAACTGGCTGTCGCGCTTATTCCAAGAGCGCAAGCAGCTATCAAATATGTAGCAAATGAGGTTTGAATATAGGTCATGTCAAAAAGTCTTTCGGTGCGTTACATGCGGGCAGGGCGGCGCATGCGCCGTGCTGCAATCCAGGTGCCAGCCAACAAAGCCAACGCGGCAAGGGCACCTACTGCGACATATGCGAGCCAGCCATGCTGACCAAACCCACCAAACCACTGGTGGGCGTCGTCATGCGCGTGGCTTGCGTGGGGATCTGGAATTTCTAGGTCACCCGCGAGCAGGTCACTCTGCTTGCCAGCAATCACCGTGAAGCTCACCGGCAAGCTACCCACTTGCGTGAGCACGGGGTGGGCAAAGCGGTAGGTGCCATCAGCCTGCGCAAGGGCGGCTGCGGTGACGGCACCGGCTTGCACCTCTATCTTTGCGCCCAGCACGGGCTCATTGCTGGCGTGGTGATCCAAATACATGGTCATTTCCCCCTTGTCCACAATGCCCACCAGTTCAAACAGGTCGGAGTGGCTGGCCACGCGGGGCGAGCCCACGCCAACGGCAGTGGGCGCTGCGTCGCCATGGTCATGGCCTGCGTCAGCGCGGGCGGGGCTGATAAAAATGGCTGTTGCTACTAAAACAATAGCTGCTTGCGCTACAAATAAAAGCGCTAAAGGGCTCTTTGAAGGCGAATTCAGGTGGTTCATGGCAGTAATCCAAGGGCTTGGTTCAGTTGGGCGATGGCGCGCTGCACGTCGATACGAGCGCGGGCCAAAGACAGGTCGGCATCAAATTTGTCGTTCTCTGCGCGCAAACGGGTGGGCAAGTCGCCTTCGCCTAGTTGGTACGAGCGGGCCATCAAGGCATGCACTTCGCCGCTTAGGCGTGCGCGCTCTGCGGCCAGTGCTTCGCTGCGCCGCGCTGTGTCTAGTGCCGCTGTGGCAGTGGCCATGTCGGCCTGCACTTGTCGACTCATGGCATCGGCTTCGGCGTATGCCGCATCGAGTTCGGCTCGGGCTGCGGCAATTTTGGGCGCGTTGCGGTTATCGCCACCCAGGGGAATGCGCAGTGCAAAGCGCAATGTGGTGTCTGTACTAGCCCCAAACGCTGAGCGGTCTTGGGTGACGCCCAAGCCCACCTCCATCGGGTCGCGCCGGTCTGCTGCTGCCAGGGCCAGCCTTGCTTGTGCGGCATCTGTCTGCGCCTGGCTGGCTTGCAAGGCGGGGTGCTTGCTGTCGGGGGCAGCCCCTGCAATGCTTGCCAGCTCTGGCGCCACCTCTAACGCTTGTGCCGGGGTAGGCATGTCGCTCAAACCGGTCAAGGCCCGCCATTGGTTTTGCAGTTTAAGCACACCGCCATCGGCCTGCACTACGGTCTGCTGTGCCTGCTGCACGGCGGCCTGGGCTTGGAGCGCATCTACGCGCGGGGCATCACCGGCTTGCACACGGCGTTGCACATCGAGCGATAGCCTGAGGGTTTCCGTGTGTTTGCGCGCAGCCAAGTCTTGCTCTATACGCGCCAGCATCAAGCCTGCCAGCAGTTCGCGCAGTTCACCCGCCAGCTTGAGCCGGGCGTGCGCCCATTGCAGCTCTAGGGCGGTCTGCTCGCTAGCAATCTGGCGCTGCGTGCTGGCGCGCACGCCGGGGTTCCATAGCGGCAAGGCCACCTCAGCTTCGTATTCGCGCCGGCCACCGTTGGCATTGAGCTGGTCTGTGCGGTGCGCCACATTAACGCTAGGCGCACCGGCTGTAAAAGCTTGCGCCGCCTGGGCGCGCGCTTGTAGCTCGGCCAGCCGGGGGGCTGCGGCACGCGATTGGGAGCTGAGTGCCCACGCGGCGTCTAGTGCTTGTTTGAGTGTGGGCGTTGTTTGCCCTTGGGCTACCCCACCTGCGCAAAGCGCAAAGCCAATCAGCAGCCCGGCACAGACGCGCCGGGGCTTGAAAATAGGTAAAAACAAAAAAATTCTCCGAAGCAATTAAAACTTCGGCGAACCTTTGGTCAAACAAGGGAAGTGCTAGAGCGAACCCGTCTGCTCAAAAGCCCGCCACGGCGTGCGTGGCGAGCGCCCATTTCGGGCGTTCAATCTCAGGGGAAAGAAGTCGGGAAATCAATGCCGCATCTACGGCGCGTAATGGGGTTCCCACAGCGAGATACCCGGTGCTGTGGCTAGATTGTGCGATAGCAGCACCATGATGGCAGTGCGCGCCTGTGCAGTGTTCGTCATGGTTTGCTGCATCATGCGCTACTGCGTCATGCGCCATGTCCGACATCACCTCAGTCGCGGGCGTGAGCTGGTGCACCGCTTCGTGAGCGGAATGCGCCTGCGCCAGGTTGGCCTGAGCGCCCAACCACAGCACAAGAAAAATACAGAGCAGTTGTTTCACAGGGTCAATCATAACCACAGGGCAACATTGCCATTCGCATTGCCACTCGTTGCGCAGGGGTATCTGCACAGATCCATTGGCGCAAGACCTATGGCTTGAAACCGCTATTTCTTTGTTACGCACTACAGTGCGCGGCTAGCCAGCCCCGCAAACTGTTCACAAACGCATAGGCCTGCACGCGGGGCAAGTCAGTTACATGTACTACAGCTTCCACCACGCGCCCCTCGCGCAGGGCATTGGAGCGGCCTATGCCGCCCAGCAAGCCGCAGTGCAAAGGGGGCGTAACCCACTGACCATCCAGCAGCATGGCAATGTTGCCGCGGGTGCATTCGGTAATCTGCCCTGCAGCATTCCACAGCAGCGTGTCAAAAACGCCGGGCGTGGTGGGGGCAAAGGCATCGTAGTGCGCACGCCGGGTGGTTTTGAAGCGCACAAACTCGCTGTGGGCCAGCTCCAAGGGTGTCTTGGCCAGTTGCAGCTGCACCTGCGCCGGCGAGGCCTCCAGCGCATAGGCTTCGGAACTGGCTTGGCCCCGCGCATCGAGCAGCAAGCGCACGCGCCATGCGCCGTGTGGGTGCTGCTGCAGCAATTGGGCGAGCACCGCTTGCACATGGTCTGCTTGCCAAGGGTAGGCAAAGTGCTGCGCTGCTTGTTGCATACGCTGTAAATGCGCTGGCGCATCGCGCAGCACGCCATCCTCCAAGGCCAATGTTTCAAGCAAGGAAAATGCGCTGCTAGCCCGGTGCACAAACGCCTGCTTGTGCTGCCACTCTAGCCATTCGCCCTGGGCGGTAGCGTCCGCGGTAATACCGCTACCAATGCCGCAGCGCGCTTGCAGGCCTTGCAACGCATCTGCACCCAATTTTGGGGCACCCAAAGTCACAGTTCGGATCGGCACGTTAAACGTAGCCGCCCCTCCGGGCTGCACCACGCCCACCGCACCGCAGTACACACCCCGGGGCTGCGGCTCTAGCGCTGCAATCATTTGCATGGCGCGCACCTTGGGCGCGCCGGTGACCGAGCCACACGGAAACAGTGCACCAAACACATCACTTAAGCTGCAGCCTGCGCGGGTGCGAGCCACAACGTCAGACGTCATTTGCCACACGGTAGGCAGCGCCTGCGTGGCAAACAGGTGCGGCACCTGCACGCTGTGCGGCTGGGCGATGCGCGACAAATCGTTGCGCAACAGGTCCACAATCATTACGTTCTCAGCGCGCTCTTTGGGGGAACTGCTGAGCCCTGCGGCCAGAGCCGCATCTTCAGCGGGCGTGGCTCCGCGTGGGGCGGTTCCCTTCATGGGGCGGGCCAAAATAGCGCCGTCGCGCCAGTCAAAAAACAGCTCTGGCGACACAGACAACACCTGCCCGTATTCCCCCGTGTTGAGGTACGCCGCGTAGCCACCCGGCTGGGCGCGCTGCAAGGCGGCGAATAGACCTAGCGTGTGCAATTCTTTAGACAACTCGTTCAACGTCTCATGCGCAAGCCCTTGCACTACGCCTTGCACCACACCTTGC
>JBIIYT010000012.1:0-17462 GCA_044346675.1 Rhodoferax sp.
ACGTTGGTGAGCAAGTGCTTGAGGTCACCCACGCCTTGCGCCAAGGTTTGCATTTCGCCCAAGCCTTTGTGCACCTGCTCCAACCTATCTGCCACTTGCTTAAAGCTTTCGCCCAAGCGGGTTTGCAGGGTGGCTTGCAATTTTTCGTCAACGGTGGCGCGCATCTCGTCCAACTTGGTGGCGTTGGTGGCTTGTAGCTGGGCCAATTGCTTTTCCAGTGTCTCGCGCACTTCATTCAAACGCCGGGCGTTGGATTCGCTCAAACTCGATAGCTGGTTGGTCAAGGTGTCAGACAGAGTCTTTTGCAACAGCGCAAGTTGCTGGCCAAAGGCATCGATCTGGGTATTCTGGGTGCGGGTGGCCTCGGCCCCCTGTTGCACCACAGACTGCTGAAAGGTGGCCAGGTTTTGCGTAAGCTCTTGGCGCCCTGTACGAGCGGACTCGCCAATTTCGCGGCGCAGCTCGCGCTCCAGCTGCTGCGCGCTGGCTTGAACCGCCGCCCGAAGATCGGCATCGGCAGTGCCCCCAGTGCGGCGCAATGCAAACCACGCCCAGCACAACACGTTGAGCACACACAAGGCCAACACCAACCACAACAAAAAATTATTCAAGCCCAAGTCCTCCATAGCTGTATTGTTGTACAGAATTAGGAAAGGGCCTCTGGGTTGAGTGGGCTCAGTGCACGTTGGTGCACCAAAAAGCCAATCAGGTTGTCCGCCGCCAGTTGCGCCATGGCCAAGCGCGTGGGAATGGAAGCGCTGGCGATGTGCGGGGTGAGCACCACATTGGGCAAGGTAAGCAGGTCCGGGTGAACACTGGGTTCACCCTCAAACACATCCAGCCCGGCAGCGGCAATGGTGCCTGCCCGCAAGGCCGCGGCCAGCGCTGCGTCGTCCACAATGCCACCGCGCGCTATGTTGACCAAGGTGGCGGTAGGTTTCATGCGCGCCAACTCTGGCGCACCTATGGTGTGGTGCGACTCGGCTGAATACGGCAGCACCAGCACCAGGTGGTCTGCCGTTTGTAGCAACTCGTCTTTGCTCACCCAGCGGGCCTTACAAGTAGCCTCGGTGGCCGGATCAAGCTGAGAGCGGTTGTGGTAAATCACCTGCATGCCAAAGCCGTGCGCGCCCCGGCGGGCAATGCCCTGCCCTATACGGCCCATGCCCAAAATACCCAGTGTGGAGCCATAGACATCGCCTGCGGCAAACATGTCGTAACGCCAACGCTTCCACAAGCCATCCCGCAAAAAGCGCTCGGCCTCGGACATACGTCGGGCCGTAGCCATCAGCAAGGCAAAGCCAAAGTCGGCTGTGGTTTCGGTCAACACATCAGGGGTATTGGTGGCCAACACCCCTGCAGCGGTCATAGCAGCGATGTCAAAGTTGTTATAGCCCACCGCCATGTTGGCGCAAATTTTCAACTCTGGGCACTGTGCCAGTACTTGCGCGTCAATACATTCACCGGCAGTGGTCAGCACGCCTTGCTGGCCTTGCAGCTTAGCAATCAGTTGCGCAGGAGTCCAAGCCTCATCGTCTTGGTTCGAACGCACATCAAAGTGTTGCTCCAATTGTTCTAAAACTTCTGGAAAAACACTTCGAGTGAGCAAAACACGAGGCCTACTCATGTGCGTAGGGACTAACGAAACCAGATCAAGGTCATGACAATGAATAACGGTATCAAAACGATGCCGGACCATGCCATGTAGCCAAAAAAGCTTGGCATTTTCACACCGCGATCTTCAGCAATTGCTTTGACCATCAAATTAGGCGCGTTGCCAATGTAGGTATTCGCACCCATGAACACAGCGCCTGCCGATATGGCGGCCAAGGTGGGAGCCAACGCATTCATCAACACCTGTGGATCACCACCGGCAGTGTTGAAGAAAACAAGGTAGGTGGGCGCATTGTCTAGGAAGGAACTCAACGCACCCGTCGCCCAAAAATACATCGCAGGATCGGGTGTGCCGTCGGCCCGCGTCACCGCAGCCACGACAACAGAGAAAGGTCCATTGGCTCCAGCCTTGAGCATGGCGATCACCGGAATAATCGTCAAGAAAATTCCCGCAAACAACTTGGCCACCTCCTGCATGGGGCCCCATGAAAACTCGTTGCTTTGGTGAACAGTTGGGGACGTCATCTTCAGCGAAATCAAGGTAATGGCGACGAGCCCGACATCGCGCACTACGCCCGGCAAGCCCACCTCAATGTCGAAGACGCTGAACACGATGCTCGACTTCCACGCGCCACTGAGCAGCACCAACCCCGCAATCGCCCCCAAGAGCCAGAAGTTTTTAGCGCCGTCTACGCCAAACTTCTTCGTGTCGGGGGTGGGGTCTACCGCCAAAATTTCTTCGCGACGATGGAAGTACCAAGAATCGAGCAGATAAAAAATTGCAAGTAAAGAGCCGATCAAGAAGAGTGTTTCAGGAAAAATGTGTTTGACAGTCCAGAAAAAATCAACGCCCTTCAAGAACCCCAAGAACAGAGGCGGATCTCCTAGCGGAGTCAGTGAGCCACCCGCATTGGACACAATGAAAATAAAAAAGACCACCACGTGGGCCTTGTGCTTTCGATTGTCATTGGCGCGAATCAGGGGGCGAATCATCAACATCGATGCCCCCGTCGTTCCCATAAAACTAGCCAGTACCGCACCGATGAGCAAAATGGCCACATTAAGGCCTGGGGTGCCATGCAAGTTGCCCTTAAAGTAGATGCCACCGGCCACTGTGAACAATGCGGTGAGCAACAGAATAAAGGGGATGTACTCGGCTATAGCAGCATGCAAAAAGCTCAATCCCGCAGCGCCCAAGCCAAAATAATACGCAAATGGAAGTAAAAAGGCCAAAGACCAAGCAGCAGTTACTTTGCCAAAATGGTGGTGCCAAAAAATCGGGGCAAGCAAGGGCATGAGCGCGATACTCAGCAAAATACCCGCAAACGGAACGCCCCACAACGGCGACAGCTTGCTGCCATCAAAGTCTGCGCCAAAAGCAAGTCCCGGCAAACTGGCAGCGATCAGCAAGACCAACCCAGCAAAACGTTTCATGCATTTATCTCCAAGTAGTTATGCGCCGCAAGCATAACAGGGGCTGTACAAGCTCATATTTCAGCTACCTGACAGCACCTGCGTGATCCCCTAATCCAACCACCGGGTAAATGCTTGGGCTGGCTCACGCGGTGTATGAAACGTGTTCACGACAGCCCCAGCGTCCGCGTACCCCAACGCCATGCCACACACCAACATCTCATCACCACCGGCGCCAATGTGCGGCAGGATAATGCTGGAAAAACCATTCCAAGCAGCTTGGGGACATGTGTGCAAACCCCGGGCCCTGGCGGCTACCATGATGTTTTGTAAAAACATGCCGTAGTCCAGCAATGAGCCACGCCCCATGACCCGGTCCACCGTAAACATGAAGCCCACTGGAGCATCAAAAAACCGAAAATTGCGCTGCTGTTGCAAATGCATTTTGTCTTTATCGCCTTTTCCGATGCCCAGCAAGCCATACAAGCCCCAGCCATTTTCGCGACGCCGATCGATATAGGGACTCACCCATTTTTCGGGGTAGTAGTCGTATTCTTCCTTGTACAAGGCTGCCAGTTCGGGTTGCGCGCGCATCGCATCGTGGGCAGCGCACACCTTGTCGCACAAGCTATCGCGGCCAGCCCCTTGCAAAACATAAACCTTCCAGGGTTGTGTATTCGTGCCCGAGGGTGCTCGACTGGCTACTTCCAATAGCTCCATGACCAGTAGACGCGGCACTGGCCTAGGCTCGAAAGCACGGATTGACATGCGCGAAGTGATGGCAGCGTCTACGGTAGATGAGGTCATAAGGATTGGAATTAGAAAAATCCGTCTAATTTTGTTGCGACGCAACAAAATATGCTTGCAGTGATTTTATTCAACCCTATAATTAACTCATGCTGCACTGCACCATTACCAAGGCAAAAGCTTCGTTACTGCGCAGGTAGTATTTTGTACCTCAACATTTGGAGAAATTATTATGCTGACCGTAGAACAAGTTATGGCCTCTCACAAAGCCAACATCGAAACTTTGCTAGGTTTGACTAGCAAAGCATTTGAAGGCGTGGAAAAGATTGTTGAATTGAACCTGACCGCCTCTAAAACCGCTTTGGCTGAGACTGGCGACCACGCCAAAGCCATTTTGAGCGTGAAAGACGCACAAGAATTGCTGGCTTTGCAGTCTGGCCTGTTGCAGCCATTGGCCGAAAAGACAGCTGCTTACAGCCGTCACCTGTACGACATCGCTTCCGGCTCGTCCGCAGAACTGGGCAAGACACTGGAAGCTCAAGCTGCCGATGCACAGAAAAAGTTCATGGGATTGGTGGACAGCACGGCCAAGAACGCTCCTGCGGGTTCTGAAGCCGCTGTGGCGATGATGAAGAGCGCTGTCTCTGCCGCCAATGACGCTTTGGAATCCGTGCAAAAAGCGGTCAAGCAAGCAAGCGAACTGGCCGAAACCAACTTCAAAGCAGTGGCGGCTACCGCTACCAATGCTGCAAAAACAACTGCCAAAAAGCGCTAAGCGCGTTTGAGCTTTTAACTAGTTGTCTCCTCGGATCCTTTCGAAACCTTCTGGTTCAGGGATCCCTTCAGGGCCTCGTTGCAAGACGAGGCCTTTTTTTATTTCCAAATCGTCTTTAATGGGACTTAGCGGATATAGCCGCACGCAGCTGTGGCAGCGCCAGCAACATGGCTTGTCTACCCGCCTCGATAGAGCGCTTGCGCGAAGCAAAGTCTGCACTGGAGACACCCTGCAATGCAGGACGTACTACAACGTCGGCATCTTTGAGTTCAAAGGTGTTAATACTTTTTCCCATGATGGCAAAGGTTTGCAGCAAAATCTCTAAGGTGCCTCCGGCCAAGTTGCC
Source organism: Rhodoferax sp. (assembly GCA_044346675.1). GTDB lineage: Bacteria > Pseudomonadota > Gammaproteobacteria > Burkholderiales > Burkholderiaceae_C > Allorhodoferax. Next base: position 4,896 of record JBIIYT010000012.1, read on the forward strand.
TTCTGGGGCGCTCGAAATGTCTACAGCAATCACCAGTTCCGCCCCCATAGCGCGCGCCGCACGCACGGGCACCGGAGACGCCAAGCCGCCATCTACATATTCCCGCCCGGAGATTTGTACAGGCTGAAATACTGCCGGTACGGCGCTCGACGCGCGCACGGCGGTGCCGGTATCCCCTCTTTGAAAAACCACGCTCTGGCCACTATTTAAATCTGTTGCCACAATGCCCAAGGGCAAAGGCATATCTTCAATTAACTTGGAACGCACTTGGCTATTGACGTAGCGTGCCAAGGCCTCACCCCGCAGCATGCCTCTACTAAACAGAGGCAAGGTCCAGTCGGCTATAGCAGCCTCTTCCATGGTCTCAGCCACCAGTTGCATTTGCGCACCCGATTTTCCGCTCGCGTAAATGGCGGCCACCAAACTACCTGCGGAAGTTCCAGTAACTACCGCGGGTTTGACACCGGCCTCTTCCAGCACTTGAATCACACCGATGTGCGCAAATCCCCTAGCCGCTCCGCCACCCAATGCCAAGCCAATGCGAGGAGCAGTTTTCACCACAGCCACTGGGACTGGATTGCTCTCGATCACCGTGCTCTTGGGCTGGGTGGGTGATGACGCGCACGCGGAAAGAAAAATGACACTGAGGATGAGAATGAGTAACTTCATGGAATGCAATCATAGAGGCATACGCCAGCGCACAACAAAAGCAGCCCCGTGCAGACCAAAGGTGCAGGTATATTGGGCTTCCTCAACACTTCAAAGTTCAGAAAATGAAAGTGATTTCGTTTGCCACCTTCTTTTTTTTAATCGTGGCTGGCATTTTGGTTCTTGTAGGTCAAATTGGTTTACTCAAGGGCAAGAAGCCTAGCGACATTGGAATCCAGCAAGGTCGCCTAAAGCCACCATCTATCAGCCCCAATAGCGTGTCGTCGCAAGCAGATCTGTACCCTGGGCACCCACAACACGATTACGCAAAAATTGCGCCCTTTAGCTTCTCGGGTGACCCGGGTAAAGCTATTCAAAAAATCGAAGAAATTCTGAAAAGTACCGAAGGTACAACCATAGTGGTACGGGCGCCTGACTACCTATACGCCCAATGCAGCACTCGGGTGATGCGCTTCACTGACGACCTCGAATTTTGGCTTGACCGCTCTGCAGGGGTGATTCAGGTTCGATCAGCCAGCCGCTTAGGCAGAAAAGATTTCAACGTTAACCGCGCAAGGGTAGAAAGCATTCGGGCCCAGTTCGAGAAGAACTGAGCCCGAAGCATAAAAAACAGCGGCTAACTGGCCCTAGCCCGCCGTAGCCTCTTCAGGCTTGGACTTGCCCTCTTTCTTGGGCAGCGGCTGAATATCTAGCAAGACCTCGGTCTTGCTCTCATCCTTGTCGTCCAAGTCCACAGTCAAACGCCCACCCTCGGTCAAACGCCCAAACAGTAACTCGTCTGCCAAGGCCTTGCGAATAGTGTCTTGAATGAGGCGCTGCATAGGACGCGCGCCCATCAAGGGATCAAAGCCCTTCTTCGCCAAGTGTTTACGCAGCTTGTCGGTGAAGGTGACGTCAACTTTCTTCTCTGCCAATTGGGTTTCCAACTGCAATAAGAATTTGTCCACCACCCGCAATATCACGTTCTCGTCCAGAGCCTTGAAGCTCACCATGGCATCCAAACGGTTACGGAACTCTGGCGTAAACAATCGCTTGATATCGGCCATTTCATCCCCCGACTCGCGTGGGTTGGTAAAGCCAATAGTCGCCTTGTTCATGGTCTCGGCACCCGCGTTGGTAGTCATCACAATAATGACATTGCGGAAGTCGGCTTTGCGGCCATTGTTATCGGTCAGGGTACCGTGGTCCATGACTTGCAGCAACACGTTGAAGATAGCGGGATGGGCCTTCTCGATTTCATCGAGCAACAACACACAGTGCGGCTTCTTGGTGATAGCCTCAGTGAGCAAGCCCCCTTGATCAAAGCCCACATATCCGGGAGGTGCCCCAATCAAGCGACTCACGGCATGCTGCTCCATGTACTCGCTCATGTCAAAGCGAATAAGCTCAATGCCCATAATGTAGGCAAGCTGTTTGGCGGCTTCCGTCTTGCCTACGCCTGTAGGACCGCTGAACAGGAATGAGCCAATTGGCTTGTCCCCCGTGCCCAAGCCGGAGCGCGCCATTTTGACGGCAGATGCCAACACATCCAAGGCCTTGTCTTGGCCAAACACCACGCTTTTCAAATCGCGCTCCAGCGTTTTAAGCTTGCCACGGTCGTCGTTAGACACATTGGCTGGCGGAATGCGGGCAATCTTGGCCACAATCTCTTCCACCTCTGACTTGCTGATGGTTTTTTTGCGTTTGCTCGGAGGCAAAATTCGCTGCGCAGCACCCGCCTCGTCAATGACGTCAATTGCCTTGTCGGGCAAATGCCGATCATTGATGTATTTGGCGCTCAACTCTGCCGCCGCCTGCAGGGCGGCAACAGCGTACTTCACGTTGTGGTGCTCCTCATACCGTGACTTCAAGCCCTTCAAAATCTCCACCGTTTGATCGATGGTGGGCTCCACTACATCCACCTTTTGGAAACGACGCGACAAGGCCGCATCTTTCTCAAAGATACCGCGATACTCGGAGAATGTGGTTGCACCAATACATTTCAGCTGACCTGAGCTGAGACTTGGCTTCAACAAGTTCGATGCATCCAAGGTTCCACCAGAAGCTGCTCCCGCACCAATCAAGGTGTGAATTTCATCAATAAATAGCACGGCATTGGGCTTATCTTTCAGGGCTTTGAGCACAGCTTTCAACCGCTGCTCAAAATCGCCACGGTACTTGGTACCCGCCAACAGTGCACCCATATCCAAAGAGTACACAATCGACTCCATCAGTATCTCGGGAACATCTTGTTGTGAAATGCGCCATGCCAAGCCTTCGGCGATAGCAGTCTTGCCGACACCTGCCTCGCCCACCAGCAAGGGATTATTTTTGCGGCGGCGGCACAGAATTTGAATAACCCGCTCTACCTCGTATTCGCGCCCAATCAGGGGGTCGATTTTCCCGTCTTTGGCGTGTTGGTTCAGATTTTGGGTGTACTGCTCTAAGGGCGATGCCTTTTCATTGCGCTCACCGCCACCTTCTTCGCTCTCGGCAGGGTTTTCGCTAGCTTTGGGAGCCTCAGGTGGGTCATTTTTCTTAATGCCATGGGCAATGAAATTCACCACATCCAGCCGTGTCACACCTTGTTGGTGCAAATAGTAGACCGCATGCGAGTCTTTCTCACCAAAAATAGCAACCAACACGTTCGCACCGGTCACTTCTTTTTTGCCGCTACCGGTGGATTGCACGTGCATGATGGCGCGTTGAATCACGCGCTGAAAGCCCAAGGTGGGCTGCGTGTCTACATCATCACCCCCAGCTACCTGCGGCGTATTGTCTTTAATAAAGTTGGACAGCGACTTACGCAAGTCATCAATGTTGGCAGAGCACGCTCGCAGCACCTCGGCAGCACTGGGGTTGTCTAAGAGCGCGAGCAGCAAGTGCTCCACGGTAATAAATTCATGGCGCTGCTGACGCGCTTCCACGAACGCCATGTGCAGGCTAACTTCCAATTCTTGGGCAATCATGTGAGCTCCTTTAGCCTTGCTTTGTTGATGAACTGTAATCCGTTTTCAATATCATGTCCGAATAGATGACATCCATAGCTCAGAAATCAACTGGCTCACTGATGCATTTCAAAGGATGCCCCGCCTTATTTGCTGCTTCTAGCACTTGGTCGACCTTGGTAGCGGCCACATCTTTCGAATAAACGCCGCAGACGGCTTTTCCGTCGAGATGAATTTTGAGCATGATCTTGGTAGCCGCATCCAAGTCTTTGCCAAAAAACTCTTGAATCACTACCACCACAAACTCCATAGGGGTGTAATCGTCATTGAGCATGACAACTTGGTACATCTGGGGTGGCTTGGTTTTTTGCGTGCGTCGCTCAAGCACCACAGACCCGCCACTATCGTGCGCGGGCTTTTGAACCACTGGGTTGGGAGCAACAGGAGGAATAACGGGAGGTTTGGTTGCCATATTTTGATTCTATCGGGCCAGCCCTTGCCTTGCAGCTTGATCTTCAAATGGTGACAGATTTGCCACATTCAAGTGATAAAAAAACCGCTCTAACCCAGTAGGCCAGAGCGGTCTTGGCTCAAGATACATCTCACCTACAAAGTGAAATGCCTAGGCGCGCCTACATATTGTCAATCATCACTTGCCCAAAGCCCGAGCAGCTCACTTGGGTTGCACCATCCATGAGACGGGCAAAGTCATAGGTCACCTTCTTGCTATTGATAGATTTTTTCATCGAACTGATGATGAGGTCCGCAGCCTCAATCCAGCCCAGATGGCGCAACATCATCTCGGCCGACAAAATTTCAGAGCCTGGGTTCACATAGTCTTTGCCTGCGTACTTGGGCGCAGTGCCATGGGTGGCTTCAAACATGGCGATGGTGTCGCTCAAATTGGCTCCGGGCGCAATTCCAATACCCCCCACCTGGGCTGCGAGCGCATCGGAAACATAGTCACCATTGAGGTTCAAAGTAGCAATCACGCTGTACTCTGCGGGGCGCAACAAAATTTGTTGCAAGAAGGCGTCTGCAATGCTGTCTTTAACAATGATGTCTTTGCCAGTTTTGGGGTTTTTAAACTTGCACCATGGGCCGCCGTCAATCAACTGAGCGCCAAATTCTTTTTGTGCCAGTACATACGCCCAATCGCGGAAGCCCCCTTCCGTGTACTTCATGATGTTGCCCTTGTGGACAATCGTCAAACTGGGCTTATCGTTGTCGATGGTGTATTGCAAGGCTTTGCGCACCAAACGCTCGGTGCCTTCGCGTGAAACGGGCTTGATGCCAATCCCTGAGGTATTGGGGAAACGGATTTTCTTGACACCCATCTCGTCTTGCAAAAACTTGATGAGCTTTTTGGCCTTATCAGACTCAGCTTCAAACTCAATTCCTGCATAAATGTCTTCCGAATTTTCCCGGAAAATCACCATATTGGTCTTGTGTGGCTCTTTGACCGGGCTAGGAACACCGTCAAAGTATTGAATGGGGCGCAAACAAACATACAAGTCCAGTTCTTGACGCAATGCAACATTCAAGGAACGAATACCACCACCAACGGGTGTAGTCAGTGGTCCTTTAATCGATACCACGTACTCACGAATAGCGTGGAGCGTCTCCTCCGGCAGCCACACATCAGGCCCATACACATTGGTGGATTTTTCTCCAGCGTATACCTCCATCCAATGAATTTTTTTCTTGCCACCATAAGCTTTAGCTACCGCAGCATCGACCACCTTAATCATCACCGGAGTGATGTCCAACCCGGTCCCATCACCTTCAATAAATGGAATGATGGGATGATCTGGAACCGTCAAAGACATGTCCGCATTGACGACAATTTTTTGCCCAGCTGCGGGGATTTTGATGTGCTTGTACATGGCGAAAAACTTTCCGTAATGTGAAGTGGGATCTGCGCCAGCATCAAAAATGGCGACACAGACTTTGGGAGTTAACCTTGGAATTCTAGTCCTAAATATGTCTACTCAGGGACGGCCTAGCTGTATGATGGCTGCTTACTTGGGCATTTTTTTGGAATACATCCCGCACGAGTTCATTGATTCAACAGGAAGCTATGAATACGCCCTTCATCAGGACCCTTTTTCTTGTCTGTCTGCTCTGCAGTAACGCGCATGCTCGGACCACCCCGCAGCTTGATTTGCCTCGCGTCAAGTTGACAGTCGGCATGTACCAGATAGACACACAAGTAGCATCGACACCTGCACAGCGTGAAATTGGACTCATGTTTCGCAAAGACATGCCCATGCATGAAGGAATGCTGTTTGCCTTCGAGCAAGCCACCATTCAGTGTTTCTGGATGAAAAATACACTCCTGCCACTGACAGCGGCATTCGTGGCTGATGACGGAACCATCATCAATTTGGTTGACATGAAGCCGCAAACCACTGATTCACATTGCTCTAAAAAACCGGTGCGCTTTGTGCTTGAAATGAATCGGGGCTGGTTTGCGAAGAAGGGCATTAAAGAAGGCTCCAAGCTTGGCGGCCAGCCTTTTGCCGCCCATTAAGCATTCACTCGGCAGCCATATTTTGCTATGCCTTTTATAGCTTCTTACGCAACATGAAGCTGCGCAAGTACCATGTTTGCTCCAAAAACAAAAGGCCACTAAACAGTGGCCTCTTTTCATTTCACCTTGCAGCGATCCTCGGTTTACGAGAAGTTGGTTTGCGCAAATTCCCAGTTCACCAGTTTGTCTAAAAAGGTTTCAACAAACTTAGGGCGCATATTGCGGTAGTCGATGTAGTAAGCATGCTCCCAAACGTCTACTGTCAGCAAGGCTTTGTCAGCGGTTGTCAAAGGGGTGCCCGCTGCGCCGGTATTGACGATGTCCACAGAACCATCCGCCTTTTTAACCAACCAAGTCCAACCAGAGCCGAAGTTGCCTACAGCAGACTTCACAAACGCTTCTTTGAAGGCAGCATAGCTGCCCCATTTTGCCGAGATGGCGTTAGCCAATGCGCCTGTAGGTTCGCCTCCGCCGTTAGGCTTCATGCAGTTCCAAAAGAAGGTATGGTTCCAGATTTGCGCTGCATTGTTGTAGATGCCGCCGCTGGACTTTTTGACAATCTCCTCCAAAGACATAGCTTCAAACTCAGTACCTTTTTGTAGGTTATTGAGGTTGACCACGTAGGCGTTGTGGTGCTTTCCATGGTGAAACTCCAACGTCTCTTTGGAATATGCAGGGGCCAATGCATCAATGGCGTAGGGCAATGCGGGAAGGGTGTGTTCCATGGATTCCTCTTTGGTGGTTTATAGAAAGCTGTATTGTAGAAACTAATTGTGGCGTGCTGCACTGACGCTCAGCTCAACCACACCGTCAGCAAGGGTTGCTCTGAGCTCTTGCCCGGCTTGCACCTGACCCACACTACTAACGGCATGCCCAGTCTCATCACTTAACCACGCATAGCCCCGTTGTAACACGAGCGATGGGTCAAGCAGCTCTAGGCGCAGAGCTGTACGCGCATGGCGCTCTTGCTGGCGCAGCAGAGCACGTTGGGCAGCTTGCGGGTAATGCTGCTGGATACGCTCAAGCTGGCTGCGTTTGTTCTGTAGGCCGTCTTTTAAGGCGCTGCTTAAAGCATGCTCCAAAGAAGCCAAGCGCAAGCGCTGACGCCCCGCTAGCTCAGAGGGGCGCCCCAAGCTACTGGCCAAGCGGTCTAAACGCTGGGCTTGACGGTCCAGTACCCGGCCCATGACGTCTTGCAAACGCCCGTGCCAAGCTTCCACCGCGCCCAGCAAGACGTCAGCCGCTTGCGCTACGAGTTCGGCTGCAGCGGTAGGCGTAGGCGCTCGCAGGTCGGCCACAAAGTCAGCGATGGTGAAGTCTGTTTCATGCCCCACACCGCAGATCACTGGCACAGGGCTGGCCGCAATGCAGCGCGCCAATGTTTCGTCATTGAAGGCCCACAAGTCTTCCATTGCGCCGCCACCGCGAACCAGCAATATCACGTCTACAGGGGAGTGTTCCGGGGCCAAGACAAACAGGCTTTTCAACGCAGCCACCAGCTCTGGAGCGGCAGAGGCCCCCTGCACTGCGGCCGGGGCAATGACCACCGGAATGTGCGGCACACGGCGCTGCAAAGCCGTGACCACATCGTGCAAGGCCGCAGCCCCCAAGGACGTGACGACGCCTATGGCGCGCGGGGTGGCAGGAATGGGCCGTTTGCGCTGGGCATCAAACAAGCCTTGCCCCTGCAAGTCTGCTTTCAACTTCAGAAACTGCTCAAACAAAGTACCTTGCCCGGCCCGCCGCATGGTTTCGACCACCAACTGCAGCTCCCCTCTAGGCTCGTACACACCCAGGCGGCCACGCACTTCCACACGGTCTCCATCGCGTGGCGTAAAGTCCAGCAGGCTGGCTGCACGGCGAAACATAGCGCAGCGAATTTGCCCCGCTTCATCTTTCAGGGAAAAGTAACAGTGCCCACTTGCTGCACGCATAAATCCGCTTAACTCACCGCATACGCCCACCGGGTTGAAGCCCGCCTCTAGTGCTTGGGCAATCGCTTTGCACAGCTCCCCCACGGGCCAAATCTGCGGTTCAAAGCGGGAGGGGGAATGTTCATTCATTGGCTTTGGCACTTATCTTATTTTTGGGCTGTCAACAGTATCTGCCGCTGGGTCATAATCGCTTAGCTATTTTTTGTGTGGAGTAACCCATTGCTTTTTTCAATCATACAAGCCGCTGGTTGGCCTATTTGGCCTTTGATCGCAAGCTCCATCATCGCGCTTGCGATCGTTATAGAACGTTTTGTTAGCTTGAAGCCTGACAAGATTGTTCCCAAAAAAGTACTCGCTGAAGTCCTTCTCTTGACGAGAACCAGTATTCCTGGACCAGACATTGTTTCGCAATTGGAAAGAAACTCCGCCCTGGGCGAAGTACTTGCCAGTGGGCTGAGAGCCTTGAACACGGACCCACGGTGCACGGAGGAGGATTTGCGCGCCTCGATGGAGAGTGCGGGGCGCATCGTTGCACAACGACTAGAGCACTATCTCAGCGCCTTAGGAACCATTGCGTCGGCGGCACCGCTCATGGGACTCTTTGGCACCGTAGTCGGCATGATTGAGATCTTTGGCTCGCAAGCACCCGGGACATCTACCGGTGGCAATCCAGCCCAGCTCGCCCACGGCATTAGCATTGCCCTGTACAACACGGCGTTTGGTTTGATCATTGCCATTCCATCGTTGATTTTTTGGCGCTATTTCAGAGCGCGAGTGGACGCCTACTTGCTCACACTTGAATTAGCGGCCGGACACTTGGCGCGTCACCTCAAAGCAATGCGCAAATAGTACGAATACTTTTTAAGCCCTGCCGAGATTTGCCGCCATGAATTTTCGCCCTCGCCAACAGGAAGAGCCTGAAATCAATCTGATTCCATTCATCGATGTGCTATTGGTCGTGTTGATTTTCTTGATGCTATCGACAACCTACAGCAAATTCACCGAGCTTCAGCTCACCCTGCCCGTAGCAGATACCGCAGCGCAGCGCGACTATCCCAAAGAATTAATAGTGGCTGTGGGTGCCGATGGAGCGTACAGCATCAATCGCGTGGCGCTTTCAGGGCGCACCATGGAAACGCTTGCCACGGCGCTCGCAGAAGGCGCCAAAGCTGGCAAGGAAACGGTGGTCATCATCAGCGCAGATGCCAACGCCAAGCACCAGTCCGTGATCACCGTGATGGAAGCCGCACGGCGCGCGGGCCTAACGCAAATCACCTTTGCCACCCAATCTAGTGGGCAGGCAGGCACCAAATAGGCCTATGACTCAAGGGTGGCGCTCCGGTTTGGAGAGTGCACTCATGCGAGCATGGCGTGGGCGCGGATGGGTGGCATGGCTTCTTCTGCCATGGTCATGGATCTTCGCAACGCTCTACGGCCTGCGATATGCTGGTTTCCAATGGGGGCTGCTTAAGACTCAACGCGTCAATGCGTTTGTCATCGTCGTGGGCAATGTCGTTGCGGGAGGTGCTGGAAAGACGCCCACGGTCATCTCAATAGCCAAACACCTTAGCACCCAAGGCTACCGCGTTGGGGTGATCTCACGCGGCTTTGGCCGTAGCACTAACAAGTGTTTAGAAGTTTTCCCAAACTCTCCCCCACACGAAGTGGGTGACGAACCCGCCCTCATTGCGCGTGCGACACAGTTGCCCATGTTTGTGGGGCGCAATAGACTTGCTGCCGCTTCTGCCTTGATGAAACGATACCCGCAGACCCAAATCATTGTGAGCGACGACGGGCTACAACACTACCGCCTCTACCGCGACCTAGAAATTTGCGTATTTGATGATCGGGCTTGCGGCAATGGTTGGTTTTTGCCTGCTGGCCCATTGCGTGAGCCCTGGCCTAAGCGTGCCCTATGGCAAGCGGGTCAAAGTGCGGAGCGGTTGTTGGTACTACACACAGGCAATAAACCTGCCTTTGCAGGCTACACAGCGCAGCGCAGTCTTAGTCCCGTCGGATTGCAGCAAGACGGAAGTAAGCTTGCCCTAAGCCTCTTGCACAGTCCAGGAGCGCGCCCGCTCATGGCCGTTGCTGCGATTGCACAGCCCGAAAATTTCTTCTCCATGCTGCGTGCCCTTGACTTGCCGCTCGCGCATACATTGGCTCTCCGCGACCATGACAATTTTGAGCGTATCTCTGGCGATTGCTATAAAGGCTACCAGTTGGTATGTACCGAAAAAGATGCTATGAAACTCTGGCCCAAAGTGCCCGATGCAGTGGCGGTACCTTTGGTACAAACCATTGAACCTAATTTTTTCCGTCAACTGGACGCATGCATCGCAGCAAAATTGCCGAGCGCGCTATCATCGGAGCATGGACACCAGACTACTTGAACTGCTCGTTTGCCCGGTCACCAAAGGGCCTTTGGTCTACGACCGGGAGAAGCAAGAACTGATCTCTCGCAGTGCCCGCTTGGCTTATCCCGTGCGTGACGGCATTCCTGTACTGCTGGAAAACGAAGCCCGCACACTCACCGATGCTGAACTAGGCCTGTAGTCACAGTACTTATGGACTACACCGTCCTCATTCCCGCACGCATGGCATCAACCCGACTGCCTAACAAACCTTTGGCAGATATAGGTGGTGCGCCCATGGTGGTGCGCGTAGCGCAGCGCGTGCGTTCTGGCGTTGCGCCCTCTGTGCGAGTAGTAGTTGCTGCAGACAACCATGCCATTCTTACGGCGTGCCAAGCGCATGGTGTGCAAGCTATTCTTACCCGCGAAGACCACGCCACAGGAACCGATCGCCTAGCCGAAGCCAGCCACCTTCTAGAGCTCCACAAGGATGACGTGGTAGTCAACGTTCAGGGGGACGAGCCCCTCATTGACCCGGGTTTGGTTCAAGCGGTAGCACAACTACTGCACGCCACCCCCCAAGCTAGCATGGCCACCGCCGCACATGCCTTCACGGATATCGAAGACTTTCGCAATTCGAATGTCGTAAAGGTGGTTCTAGACAGGGCCCAGTTGGCCATGTACTTCAGCCGCGCACCCATCGCTTGGTGGCGAGATGGTTTTGCCAACGGCATTCACACCCTGCCCGAACCTGCACCATTGCGCCACATCGGAATTTATGCCTACCGGGTCGGTTTTTTGCACACTTTCCCCACACTGACACAAGCACCCGTAGAGATACTTGAAGGCTTAGAGCAATTGCGTGCGCTGTGGCACGGCTACCGGATTGCGGTGCACACAAGCGCACAAGCTCCTGGACCCGGTGTAGACACTGCGCAAGACTTGGAGCGCGTACGCAAACTATTTCTTGCGCCCCCCGCAAGCCTGTAAGCCCGGGGCGGGAGCGCTCGTGCTATTCTCCGCGATTACTTTTTAGTTCAATTCAAAGGCAATCATGAGACTGATTCTGCTCGGCGCGCCAGGCGCTGGAAAAGGCACCCAGGCCGCGTTCATTTGCAAAAAGTATGACATCCCCCAAATTTCAACAGGCGACATGCTGCGCGCCGCCGTCAAAGCAGGAACACCGTTAGGCTTGGAAGCCAAAGCAATCATGGCGTCTGGTGGTTTAGTTGGTGACGAGCTCATCATCAACTTGGTCAAAGAGCGCCTGACCCAAGCCGACTGTGCCAAGGGATTTTTATTTGACGGCTTCCCCAGAACCATTCCCCAAGCCGATGCCATGAAGGCCGCAGGCGTAGCCTTAGACTATGTGGTGGAAATTGATGTACCTTTTGAAGCCATCATTGAGCGCATGAGCGGCCGCCGCTCGCACCCGGCATCGGGGCGCACCTACCATGTGAAGTTCAACCCCCCAAAAGTTGCGGGCGTAGATGATGTAACGGGTGAGCCATTGATTCAACGAGAGGATGACAAAGAAGAGACCGTCAAAAAACGGCTCGACGTCTACAGTGCGCAAACTAGGCCACTGGTGGAGTACTACTCGAACTGGGCCAAAAACGACGCTGCCACGGCACCAAAGTACCGCGCAATCAGCGGCATGGGCAACGTAGATGACATCACTGCCCGCGTGTTTGAGGCTCTCTCCAAATAACTGGGGCATGGCCGCTTGGGCCCTACCCCATCGCGGCTTAGGCTTGCTCCAACAATTCCAAGATAAGAGCAATCCTAGCCTTCACGGGTGACAAGCCCTTGGAATGCCGGAATGCGTCAGTGTCAGGGGTAGCGGGAATCACTTCGCCCCAAGCACAGCGCGTAGCACGTACGATTTTGACTCCGCGCAGTTGCGCCGCCAGTAAAGCAGCCTGCAAATCAGCGTGAATGCTCCCATTGCCTGTACCAGCCACCACAATGCCTTGCACAGGAGCATCTTCGGGCGAGTTGCCGGCACACAAAGCGCGCACGGTTGCGCCCATTGCCCCCACATAGTTCATCACAATCTCCACCCTTGGAAAGGCTGGCATTTTGCTGGTGTGAAGCACCTGCGACAAAGCGATCTCGCCAACTTCCGGCCAGTCTTGCACTAAGCGAAC
>JBIIYT010000176.1:0-5589 GCA_044346675.1 Rhodoferax sp.
ATGAGGCGGCGGTTCAGTCGACCCAACTCAACGCCTTAGCAAACCACGTGAGCTTGCAAGCGGGCTTGCCAGACCTTGCGATAGGACACTACGATGTGGTGATCGCCAACATACTGGCCACTCCCCTTAAGGTGTTGGCACCCTTGTTGTGCGCGCACGTTGCTGCCCGCGGTCGCTTGGTGCTGGCGGGCATCTTGGAGCGGCAAACCCAAGAGCTTATGGATGCCTATGCCCCTTATTGCACTTTGGTCGTTTCGGACCAGCAAGAAGGCTGGGTTTTGATGACGGCGCAAATGTAGCCTGAGTGCTGTGGTTGGTCTCTACAATAGTGCGACCATGAGCCTGATCACCCAATGCCCTGCATGCACCACCCTGTTTAAGGTGGTACAAGATCAACTGCGCATTTCTGAAGGCTGGGTGCGCTGCGGGCAATGTGATGAGGTGTTTGACGCGAATGCGCATCTGCAGTTTTTAGGGGAGGCGCAAGCGGCCCCTGACGATCAGCATAAGGGTCGGCCACATGATGAAAGCACTCGCCCAGACATCCAGACGTCGTTCATGTTGACAGTGGCTGCAGTGCTGCATGAGGATGGTCATGAAGATGTGGGTGAGCATGTAGCGGCGGTTGAGCCTAAGCCTAAGATCGCGCGCGGTGCCTCTTCGGGGGGGCTCTCGTTTATGGAAAAATCCTCTCAAGGGGGAGCGCGCGGTAGCGCCATTGCGGTGATGTTGTGGAGCCTTTGCCTCTTTCTCTTGGCCGTTTTACTGTGTTTGCAGTTCGTGGTTCAGGAGCGAGACAGATTGGCTGCGATGGAGCCTGAGCTGCGCCCTATGCTGGAGTCCTTGTGTGGGGCCCTCGGTTGCGAGTTGTCGCACTTGCGGCAGATTGAGTCCGTGGTGATCGAAAGCTCGTCTTTTGTGAACGTGCAAGGCAGTGTGTATCGATTGAATGCCACACTCAAAAATACTGGGCCCTTTGCAGTGGAGTTGCCTGCCATGGAGTTGACGCTGACCGACTTGCAAGACCAAGCCGTGATACGGCGGGTCATCGCAGTCAGTGAGTTCGGGTCGGTATCACGCGCCTTGTCTGCGGGCGGTGAATTGCAAGCCACTTTTCCTCTGGGTGTGAAGTTGTCTAACGGTTCAGAGAAGTTTTCCGGCTATCGATTGGTAATCTTTTACCCTTGAGCATAGCCACAATAAAAAAGCCCAAGGCCTTTCGACCTCGGGCTTGAACGCCAATCAACGAGTTGATTAAGGCTTGCTGGACGTAGGAAACGGCCAAGCTGCCTGCGGGTTCAGTGTGGTCTGAGCAGCAGGTGCAGCAGGTGCTGCTTTGGCAGCGGGTGCTTTCGCGGCTTTCTTCGCAGCCGGCTTTTTGGCTGCTTTCTTTACCGTTTTCTTGGCGGCAGGCTTTTTGGCAGCAGCTTTCTTTGCTGGGGCCTTTTTTGCTACCTTTTTAGCAGCGACTTTTTTGGCTGGGGCCTTTTTAGCAGCAGCTTTTTTCGCTGGAGCTTTCTTTGCCACTACCTTTTTCGCTGGTGCTTTCTTTGCCGCTACTTTTTTTGCGGCTGGTTTTTTTGCAGTTGCCATTATTTTCTCCTTGATCAATTAACAAAGAGCACTTCATGCGAGTTGGAGAGCATGAAGCGATTCATGTTGTTGGGCTTGATCCCAGCAACATGAACTCGGTGACACCCATCCACCGCCCTGGTAACCAGGAACGAATGAATGTGTGAAATTCTAAAAATCATTGTGTGAATTAATCCCACGAAAGGGCACCGCCCGATTGGTACTCAATGACGCGGGTCTCGAAGAAGTTACGTTCCTTCTTCAGGTCGATCATTTCGCTCATCCAAGGGAATGGATTTTCTTCGTTGGGGTAGAGAGCTTCCATGCCGATTTGGGTGGCGCGGCGATTAGCGATATAGCGCAAGTAGCCTTTGAACATAGAGGCGTTCATGCCCAGCACGCCGCGAGGCATGGTGTCTTCTGCGTAGCGGTATTCGAGTTCCACGGCCTTTTCAAACAGGGCCTTGATCTCTGCTTTGAACTCGGCAGTCCACAACTGGGGGTTTTCCAGCTTGAGCTGGTTGATCAGGTCAATGCCAAAGTTGCAATGCATGGACTCGTCGCGCAGGATGTACTGGTACTGCTCAGCCGCACCAGTCATTTTGTTTTGACGGCCTAAGGCCAAAATTTGGGTAAAACCAACATAGAAGAACAAGCCTTCCATCAAGCAGGCAAACACGATGAGCGACTTGAGCAGGGTCTGGTCTGTCTCTTGTGTGCCCGTGTTGAAATGCGGATCCATGATGGCCGAGATGAAGGGGAGCAAAAACTCGTCCTTGTCCCGAATGGACTGCACTTCGTTGTAGGCGTTGAAGATTTCGCTCTCATCCAGGCCGAGTGACTCCACAATGTACTGGTAGGCGTGCGTATGGATGGCTTCTTCAAACGCTTGGCGCAGCAAAAACTGGCGGCATTCTGGTGCGGTAATGTGGCGGTAGGTGCCCAGCACGATGTTGTTGGCAGCCAAAGAGTCCGCGGTCACAAAGAAGCCCAGGTTGCGCTTGATGATGCGGCGTTCGTCATCGGTCAGGCCATTGGGGTCTTTCCACAAGGCGATGTCGCGCGTCATGTTCACTTCTTGCGGCATCCAGTGGTTGGCACAGGATGCCAAGTATTTCTCCCATGCCCACTTGTATTTGAAGGGAACCAACTGATTGACGTCAGTCTTGCCGTTGATGATGCGCTTGTCAGCAGCGCGCACGCGCTGGGGGGAGGCATCGGTCATGACGGGTTTGGATGCGGGTGCCATGCGAGCACCATCATCCAAGGTGCGTACTGCGGGAGTAGCGGATGCATGCTGCACCGAAACGTTATCCGGTGGAGTAGGCAAAAAATTCAGCGGCGATGAGGGTTTGACTTCTTCGTCCCAGGTCAACATATGTGATTCCAATCTGCAGATTATGCGAGCAGCGAAAAGAAATGAAAAGCAATCATGCGTTTCGCTGTGTATTTGTGTTGCTCAATAGCATCGTGTGGAGTTCAACACGTGCCCAGTTTTACTGGCATGACTCGCATGTGGGGTCGTCCACACCGCAAAATTTGATGTCAGTGGCTGCATTGCTTGCAAGTTCCATTTGCATGTGTGCCGCTGCCGCAATGGCATCGAGTGCGCTGGAGGTTTTGGTAGAGCCTTTAGCATCATTGCCAGAGGAGACTGCATTCATCTTGCCTGCGGTCACTGTGGATTTCTCGGCGCTGGTGGCTGAGGAAGTACGAAGGTAGTAGGTGGTCTTTAGACCGCGCAACCAAGCCAGTTTGTAGGTTTCGTCCAGTTTTTTGCCGGAGGCGCCTGCCATATAAATATTGAGTGACTGCGCTTGATCAATCCATTTTTGACGACGTGCGGCAGCTTCTACCAGCCAGCGGGTTTCCACCTCAAATGCAGTGGCGTACAGTGACTTGATCTCTTGGGGTACCCGGTCGATGGGACTGAGCGAGCCATCGAAATGCTTCAAGTCCATCACCATCACATCGTCCCACAGACCCAACGCTTTAAGGTCACGCACCAAGTAGCTGTTGATGATGGTGAACTCGCCCGACAAATTGGATTTGACCGACAGGTTGCCAAAGCTGGGTTCAATGGAGGCATCTACACCAATGATGTTGGAGATGGTCGCGGTGGGTGCGATAGCCACACAGTTGGAGTTGCGCATGCCATCTTGGCTAATCTTCTTGCGCAGAGCGTCCCAGTCCAGTGTGGACGAGCGATCTACTTCTACATAGCCGCCACGTGCCTTGGCTAGCAAGTCCAGGGTATCAGGGGGCAAAATACCTTGGTCCCACAGCGAGCCTTTGTAGCTGGAGTACTTGCCGCGCTCGCGGGCCAGTTCGGTAGACGCCCAGTAGGCGTAGTAGCTCACCGCCTCCATAGACTTGTCGGCAAACTCGACCGCTGCGTCGCTGGCATACGGAATGCGCAGTGAATACAGACAGTCCTGGAAGGCCATGATGCCTAAGCCCACCGGCCGGTGGCGCAAATTGGAATCGCGTGCCTTTTTAACGGCGTAGTAGTTGATGTCAATCACGTTGTCCAGCATGCGCATGGCGGTGGAGATGGTGCGTTTGAGCTTGTCATGGTCCAGCGCGCCATCTTTCATGTGCTGCAACAGGTTGACCGAGCCCAGATTGCAGACGGCGGTTTCGGTGTCGGATGTGTTGAGCGTAATTTCGGTACACAGATTGCTGGAGTGCACCACACCAGCGTGTTGCTGGGGCGAGCGCACATTGCAGGCGTCTTTAAAGGTAATCCAGGGGTGTCCGGTCTCGAACAGCATGGTGAGCATCTTGCGCCACAGGTCGCTGGCCTGGATGGTGCGGGCGGGTTTGATTTCGCCGCGCGCCGCTTTTTCTTCATAGGCCACGTAGGCCTTTTCAAACTCCGCACCAAACAAATCATGCAGGTCGGGCACGTTGGATGGGGAGAAGAGGGTCCAAGTACCCTTTTCCATCACGCGGCGCATGAACAGGTCGGGAATCCAGTTGGCCGTGTTCATGTCGTGGGTGCGGCGGCGGTCGTCGCCGGTGTTTTTGCGCAGCTCCAGGAACTCTTCAATATCCAAGTGCCATGTTTCTAGGTAAGTGCACACGGCACCTTTGCGCTTGCCGCCTTGGTTGACGGCCACGGCCGTGTCGTTCACGACTTTGAGGAAAGGCACAACACCTTGAGATTCGCCATTGGTGCCTTTAATGTGCGAGCCCAGTGCGCGCACACGTGTCCAGTCGTTGCCTAAGCCACCGGCAAACTTTGACAGCAGCGCATTTTCTTTGATGGATTCGTAAATACCGTCCAAGTCGTCTGGCACTGTGGTCAGGTAGCAGGACGACAGCTGGGAGCGCAGGGTGCCTGCATTAAACAAGGTAGGGGTGCTGGACATGAAGTCAAACGACGACAGCACATGGTAGAACTCAATGGCGCGAGCCTCTCGGTCAATTTCGTTGAGAGACAAGCCCATGGCTACACGCATGAAAAAGGCCTGGGGCAGTTCAATACGGGTTTTGCCTTCGTGGAGGAAGTAGCGGTCGTACAGAGTTTGCAGACCGAGGTAATCAAATTGCAAGTCGCGCTCGGCTTTCAGTGCGGCACCTAGGCGTGCCAAATCGAATTGCTGCATTTTTTCGTCCAGCAAGTCGCAGGCAATCGCTTTTTTGATGTAACCAGGGAAATAGTCGGCATAAGCTTGCCCCATGTCAGCAGCGGCTACATCGCGCCCCAGCACTTCACGTGAAATGGTGTGAAACAATAACCGGGCGGTTGCGTAAGTGTAGTCAGGGTCTTTCTCAATAAGTGTGCGTGCAGCCAAAATGGATGCTTTGTGAACCTCGTCCATGGGTACGCCGTCGTACAGATTGCGCATGGTCTCGGCCAAAATGGGCTCTGGCTTCACATCGGCACCTAGGCCAGCACATGCGCTGGTGATGCGGGCGCGCAGCTGCTCTAGGTCGAGTGCAACGCGCTGACCACCATCGATCACATGCAATACGGGCGCTGTTGGGGCTACTTCAGCCACCTGTTTGGCG
>JBIIYT010000013.1:0-17303 GCA_044346675.1 Rhodoferax sp.
CCAAACCGCCACTTTTAGCCGGCGCAAAACAGCCGGGCTCTGAGGGCATGGCCCAGGTTTGCACAGCGTTGCCAAACGCATTGGTGCGCAAAATCTGCTTGCCCGCAATGTCCACCCAGTACAGCATTTTTTCTTGCGGATGCCAAAACGGCGATTCGCCCAAGGCCTGGGGTGTAGGGTTCAATATGTGCCAAGTCATTGCAATGCGCTCCTTGAACAGGGTGGGTTCAAATTGTGCGCTTAATTGTGTGCTGATCTGCGCGATAAAAAAAGCCCGGCCGAACCGAAGTTCAGCCGGGCTTGCGTTTTTGCAAGCGTTAGCTAGCTACACACAGCGCTTAGCGGTTGTATGCCGTCTCGCCGTGGGAGGAGATGTCCAAGCCTTCGCGCTCGTCTTCTTCGCTCACACGCAGACCTAGCAATAAGTCCACCAGCTTGAAGGCGATGATAGATACCACCGCAGACCACACGATGGTGACCAGCACGCCCTGGGTTTGAATCCACACTTGGCTGCTGATGGAGTAGTTAGCGCCGACGGCGTTGGCAACATAGTCATAGACGCCCGTGCCGCCCAAGGAAGGTGCCGCAAACACACCGGTCAACAGTGCGCCCACAATACCGCCCACGCCGTGCACGCCAAACACGTCCAGCGAGTCGTCTGCACCCAGCAGGCGCTTGAGGCCCGTCACACCCCACAAGCAAGCAAAGCCAGCAATCGCGCCGATGGCGATGGCACCCATTGGACCTACAAATCCGCACGCCGGTGTAATAGCCACCAAGCCTGCCACCGCACCCGAGGCTGCGCCCAGCATAGAGGCCTTGCCTTTGATCAACGCCTCACCGCAGATCCAGGTCAGCGTAGCCGCAGCGGTTGCCACCAAGGTGTTGATAAAGGCCAAGGCGGTTATGCCATTGGCCTCCAAGTTGGAGCCTGCATTAAAGCCAAACCAGCCAAACCACAGCATGGCCGCACCCACCATGGTGAGTGTCAGGCTGTGGGGTGCCATGGCTTCTTTGCCGTAGCCAATGCGCTTGCCCACCATGTAGGCACCTACCAAGCCAGCCACCGCGGCGTTGATGTGCACCACGGTGCCACCGGCAAAGTCCAGCGCGCCCTTGGCCCACAGCAAGCCCGCAGCGGCGCCTACTTTTTCGAGCGAGGCGGCATCGGTAATGGCATCCGGGCCGGCCCAGTACCACACCATGTGGGCAATAGGCAGGTAGCTGAACGTAAACCAAAGCACGCTAAACAACAACACTGCAGAGAACTTGATGCGCTCGGCAAACGCCCCCACGATCAAGCAGCAGGTAATGGCTGCAAAGGTGGCTTGGAAGGCTATGAAGCTCAACTCAGGAATCACCACACCCTTGCTAAAGGTAGCGGCCACAGAGTCGGGCGTGACGCCTTTCAAGAACAGCTTGTCAAAAGTGCCGAAGAACTGCCCATCGCCACCAAAGGCGAGCGTGTAGCCGTAAATCGCCCACAGCACATAAATGAGTGCGCTCACTACAAACACTTGCATCAGCACCGACAGCATGTTCTTCGAGCGCACCAAGCCGCCGTAGAACAAGGCCAAGCCGGGAATGGTCATGAAGATCACCAAGGCAGTGGCCACGGTCATCCAGGCGGTGTCGCCTTTGTTGGGCACGGGCGGGGGTGCGGCTGCAGTAGCTGCCGCGGGTGCCGCTTCTGCGGCG
This sequence comes from Rhodoferax sp., assembly GCA_044346675.1. Taxonomy (GTDB): domain Bacteria; phylum Pseudomonadota; class Gammaproteobacteria; order Burkholderiales; family Burkholderiaceae_C; genus Allorhodoferax. The sequence continues at coordinate 1,699 of JBIIYT010000013.1, forward strand.
GCGGGTGCGGCCGCAGGGGCTGGCGCAGCGGGGGCAGCAGCGTCTGCGGGTTTGGCTTCTGCTACAGGCGCAGCAGCGGATGCGGCAGGAGCCATAGGAGCAGCCGTTTGCGCCAGCGCAAAAGAGCCCGCAGTGAGTAGCCCCAAGCCCAGGGCCATGGATACAAGCAGTTTTTTCATGTTGGTTCTCTCTTCTCTCTAGGGGTTACAGCGCTTCGTTGCCGGTCTCGCCGGTGCGGATGCGAACAACCTGCTCCAGGTTGTAGACAAAAATCTTGCCGTCGCCAATCTTGCCGGTGCGTGCGGCGCCTTCTACGGCCTCAATCACGCGGTCTACCAGGGCGTCGTCAATGGCGGCTTCGATCTTGACCTTGGGCAAAAAGTCCACCACATACTCTGCACCGCGGTACAGCTCTGTGTGGCCCTTTTGGCGGCCAAAGCCTTTGACCTCTGTCACCGTAATGCCCTGCACGCCAATGGCCGAGAGCGCTTCGCGCACTTCGTCCAGCTTGAAGGGTTTAATAATGGCCGTTACGAGTTTCATGTGTTCACCTCAGCTTGAAAACGAATGGGTTGCAGGCCCCGCATAGGCCGCCTGCTTCTTCCGGGAGCTCGGGAGATGTGCTTGCTATGCACAGTCTGTGCCAACCCTTGCGAGGCCCCGCAACTCCACAAAACCACAAACGCTTGCGCAAATACAGCTCCTTGGGCTAATATAACTGTATGAAATAACAGTGTGCAACGCAATAGCGCACCATTTTGGGGAGTTTTACGATGAGCTTATCTTTGGTGCGTAGCCGGGCTTTGCTGGGACTGGAAGCCACTGCGGTGACAGTAGAGGTGCACTTGGCCAACGGCCTACCCAGCTTCACGCTGGTGGGCCTGGCCGATGTAGAGGTAAAAGAAGCCCGCGAACGGGTGCGTTGCGCTATCCAAAACGCGGGGCTGGAGTTTCCCAACAACAAGCGCATTACCGTGAACTTGGCCCCGGCCGATCTGCCCAAAGACTCGGGTCGGCTGGACCTGCCCATTGCCCTAGGCATATTGGCCGCCAGCGGCCAAATAGACGGGGCGCGACTGGCAGACTATGAATTTGCGGGTGAGCTGTCTTTGTCCGGCGCACTGCGCCCCGTGCGCGGCGCGCTGGCCATGGCATTGGCGCTGCACATGGGCAAGGTGCTCTCCAAGCTGGTGCTGCCCCCCGGCAGCGCCGAAGAGGCGGCACTGGTGCCCGGCGCGCAGGTGCACCGGGCGGTGCATTTGCTTGATGTAGTGCGGCACTTTGCCCCGCCCGGCACGCTCGACGCACTGGAGCCTGCACCAGCAGAGGTAGCCAACGGTGATGCGGGCTGGACCAAAGTAGAAGCCGCCGTGCCAACTAAGCGCACGGGCTGGCCCGACATGGCCGATGTGAAAGGCCAAGCCGGGCCGAAACGTGCATTAGAAATTGCTGCCGCTGGCGGCCACAGCCTGCTGCTGGTGGGGCCACCGGGCTCGGGCAAGTCTATGCTGGCGCAACGTTTTGCAGGCCTGCTGCCTGAGATGAGCTGCGACGAAGCGCTGCAAAGCGCCGCCATTGGCAGCTTGAGTGGCCGCTTCTCGCTAGACGCGTGGGGTCAGCGCCCTACGTGCAGCCCGCACCACTCGGCCAGTGCGGTGGCGCTGGTGGGCGGTGGCTCCCCGCCGAGGCCGGGCGAAATTTCTTTGGCGCATCATGGTGTGCTTTTTTTAGATGAAATGCCCGAGTTTCCCCGGGCCGCACTAGAGGCCCTGCGCGAGCCGCTAGAAACCGGCACCATCACCATAGCGCGCGCCGCACGGCGGGCCGAGTTTCCGGCACGGTTTCAGCTCATCGGTGCCATGAACCCCTGCCCCTGCGGCTACCTGGGCTCTAGCACCCACAGCTGCCGCTGCACGCCAGACCAAGTGCAACGCTACCAAAGCAAACTCAGCGGCCCGCTGATGGACCGCATCGACCTGCACATCGAAGTACCAGCCCTGCCTGCCAATGAGCTGCTGGGTGCCCCCAGTGGCGAAGCCACCCACAGCATTCGCCAGCGCTGCACGCAAGCTAGAGCGCGCGCCACACAGCGCCAAGGCAAAGCCAACCACGCACTGGCAGGCCAAGAGATAGACACCCACGCACTCTTGGACCCGGCCGCGTCCAAATTTTTACAGTCTGCCGCAGCGCAGCTCGGCTGGTCCGCCCGCAGCACCCACCGCACGCTCAAAATTGCGCGCACCATTGCAGATTTGGCGGGGAGCGAGGGCGTGCAACTCAGCCATGTGGCTGAGGCTATGCAGTACCGCCGAACGGTGCGGGTGGGGGTGTAGGTACTTATCAGTAGCCTAGCTCACGCTGGTGACGCACCGCCAATATGACGGCTGTGCCGCCAGCATAACGGTATAGGGCGATGTAGCCGCTTTCACCAAACTCAATAATCCATTCGCGGTATTCGGGGTCCATGTCCTCGATTGGACGCCCCACTCTTGGTTGATGCTCAAGTACCCTTACCCCTTGCCTGATAGCCCTCACGGCTCTGTTGGCGGTATCCGCGTTTTGCGAGGCCAAAAATCGATGCAGTCGCTGCACATCACGCAGTGCGGCAGGCGCCCAAATCAAGCGTGGCATTCAGGTGGCTCAAGCTCTTGTCCGGCCTCTAGCTTGGCAAGCCAAGCATCTGCCTCATCAGCGCTTACGTGCAGTCCAGTAGCTTGGTAATCGTTCCAAGCATTGATGGCATCTTGTCGGAAGGCCTCACGTTTTTCCTCGCGCTCAACATACTGGGCAATGGCTTCACGCATGAGCCAATGCGGGGTGCGATGACGCGCGTCTGCCAAGCGACGCACTCGGATCTTCATTTCAGAATCAATTTTGATAGCCACAGGGCGGATGACGGCAACTGTCATTGGGGTGCCTCAATTAGGTATTTGAAGGTATTACCTTACCATACCGCATGCCCAAGCTCCAGTTTTCTACGCAACACCCACCGCACGCTCAAGATTGCGCGCACTATTGCAGATTTGGCGGGGAGTGAGGGCGTGCAACTCAGCCATGTGGCTGAGGCTATGCAGCACCGCAGGACGTTGCGGGGGGCTGTATTAAAATCAGTTGATGCGATACACCACATTGGCCACCAAAATGTTCTCATCTTGCACGTCATTGGTGGCGCCACACAAGGCAGCTGGCGACGCTTGAAAACTACCCGTAGTCAAAACACCGTCATCCACAGCACGGTCCATTTGCACCGCGCTATCGCAATCCAAATTACTTATGTTGACGACGTTCACCCAGCTACCGGGCAAGCCCACCACACCAGACAACGCGGGGCTGGTGATTGAATAGGTGCTTCCGCGAACGGTAATAGGCGCAATGGCAGAGCCTCGTAACAGACCCGAGCGAATAAGTGACTCTGACGCACACGCAGACTCCGCTACCGTACCCACCTGCCCATTGCCATTGCCATTCACACAAGTAAGGCCCGCAATATTGGCGACTGCATTGCTATAGTCGCCGGGCCACATACCGTAGCGGTCTTTGAACTGCTTGGCTGCTGCGGTCATTTCATTCAAGGACTTAATGCGGTCTTGTATTTGGGCACTGCGAATGACGGTGCGCCCATTCAGAATACCGCCCAGCAGCAAGCCCACTATCACTAACACGATGGCAAGCTCAACTAGACTGAAACCAGCACTTTTACGCCTTGTGCGTGCGCCATAGTTTGCAAGAGTGCACAGCATGGGTGGTGAATCTAACTGCATATATCCGCCCTAGACGTTTTGGTAGCTGCTATGTTCAAGTCGTTTACCGTCAGAAAGCTCACAATATCGTCAAACGGATTGGCCACAACGTCAGAGTACGCATACGCACGGTATGCCGCTGGTCCCGCAGGGTTGAGCTGGGTGTTGCCCAACTCGTCTGCCGTGGCTGGTGCCGCATTTTGCGAATTATTAGTATTGCCTTGGTTCCAGGCGCCTAGGCCATTAGCGCCGTGCGAAATGAGTACAACAGCTGCGAACTGGCCCTCTACCGTCGCGGGCGCTGAATTGACTTGAAACCCACCAGCAAATGCTGTAGTGATGCCTACGACCGGGCAAAGAGATGTGACGGGTGGGCCAGGATTCTGAAACGTAGTTGTCCTATGCCATCCGCGAGGCATGTCGAGGCGGTAGGTAATAAAGTTGCCATAGCCATCCAAAGCCTGACTGCGGGCAATGCCCAGGGTCAGATACGGCACCGTGCCTATTTGCGCGGAGCAATCGGTCGTCACATCAGGGACAACGCCACCGGCCACCCTGTTTTCCAAACCATCGCGCCCTGTGTTACCCACATTGCTGCCAGTATCTGGGCAGGGGAAGCGGTGGTTCGACAAAAAGTAGGCCACCAACGCATCTTTAATGGCCGACTCTTTTTCTTGCGTAGTGCTACGCTGGGCGCTTTGCATCACCCCATTGGCCGTTGCCAAACCCATAGCCAAAAGAATGGCCATGATGGTTACCACCAAGGCCATTTCCACCAGAGTAAATCCGCCAGTGGACTTTGGTTTAACAGTAAAAGTCATATTGCATCCAAAGGGTCAGGAACACATTGCCGTCAGCCAGTGCCTAGGATAGGCCAAAAGACCCGGGGCTGTAAATGCCCCGGACTTTTTCTAAAAAAGCGCCAAAGCTATTAAATCCGACGACACACCGTGTAGGTGTTGCCCTCGTTATATGCTGCAACGCCGGGCAAGGCCGCGGCCGGTGCGGCTGCCACGTCTGCACGAATATCTCCAGAATTGGCCCGGCCATCATCGAGAGCATTGTCCAACTGGGCTGCGGCTTTGCCGGGTACGGTATTCATGCACGCCACCAAGGCGTTTACAGGCCCGCCATAAACAGCGCCGACATTGACGATATCTACCGTTCCGCCCCAAGGATTGCGCGGGAATACCGTGGCATTTCTGGCGGTCGGGTCACCCGTGAGAAAACCGCCTGCATACAAATCGATCCAAAACGTGACGTGCTGCCATCCGTTCCATGCCCCCCAAGCTGCAATGGTTGCATCGTCCACCACACCGTTGGGAGAGGCGTTTTGCCCAGTGCCGGCCATAGCATTCACCCAATCGCCACCCCGCGCGGTCTTCGCAGCCACACAGCAATCGTCGCCAGGGACGTTGCGATAACGATCCCGGTAGCCGGCAACCGCGGCCTGCACCCCATTGAAGGTGGCAGTTGCGCTCTTTACCCGGCCGCTCTCAATCAACTCTTGCCCCTTGAGCACGCCGCCCAAAAGCAGGCCGATGATGACCAACACAATGGCAATTTCTACCAATGTAAAGCCCGCTTGGCGGACACGACTGTTCAATTTCATAATTTCTCCAAGTAAATAAAATTTGCAAACGATGGGCGCTGTGGCCCTAGATACAGGTGCGATTGTGCCTAGATTGCTTTGTTTTGGGAGTCAGAGATATTTACACCCCCTTTACCGTTCTTTTCCATACGAGCTTGCGGCAACTGCAGCACAAAGCACAGTTGCTGCTCCACCACCGCGGCGCTTAACCCCCCACCCGCCTCGCGCAAAGTTTTGCGCGCTTGGTACAAACCCAGCCCCAAGCCGCCGGGACGCCCGCTGGCGAAGGGCTCGAACAGTTTGTCTGGTGCCACGCCCTGCCCCTGCGCGGGTAAGGGGCACCACAGCGTGATGCGCGACAGGGCGATGCCCTCTTCGGCCATGCCGCTGTCTGGCTGGGCTAGCTGCACGTGGGGTTGGCCGCCACGGCCTTCGCGCCAGTCGCTAGCCAAGTGCGAGAGCAAGTTGTCCAGCACGCGGGCCAGCGCGCCGGGGGCAATCCACCCGGTGGCCTCGCCCGCCACGGGCAACTCCAAGCCCGCCAAACGCGCGGCTTGCTCTAGGGCTTGGCGCAAGTCCATAGCGGTGGGGCTTTCAGCGTGGGGCGCTTTGCCCAAGGCAGTGTTCAAGCGCTGGGCGCGCTCTTGGGCCAAGGGGGCGTTGCCTTGCAGGCGACGTGCCGCGGCCAGCAGGGCATCGTCACTTTGGGCCCCAGCAAAGTCGGCGCTCACCCAAGACACCCACTGGGTCATGTTGCGCATGTCGTGCTGCAGGTAGAGCGACAAGCGTGCACGCTCTGCCAAGGCCACCGCCAGTGCGCCGGTGCGCTCGCGCAGGCGGGTCTCTAGCAGCAGCACAAACACTTGGGCTAACTGGGTGGCAAACAAGCGCTGCTCGCCCCCCGGGGCGCTGTGCAGCAGGCGCAGGGTGAGGCTCACCTCATCGCCGCTGTCCAAGATATAGCTTTGCACCGCATCAGCTTTGAGCGCATCGCTCCACGGCAGCCCCAGCGCGCCTTGCACGTTCTGACCATACCAGTCGCCCTGCCACACCAAGCTGCGCCAGCCAGCCCCACTAAGGGCTGGCCAAGCCGCTTGGGGTAGGTCTAGAGGCTCTAGGTTTTGGCCGCCTAGCAGCAAAAGGCTTTGCATGCCCGCTTGGTAGCGCCTAGCACGGCGGGCCAGGCCGAAGCTGACCAGCCACAGCGTAGCGCCCGCCACCAAGAAAACCAGGCTCAGGCTATTCAGGACGGCGGATTCCATACTTGTTCAGGTAGTAGTACACATGCTCGCGGGCTATGCCCAGTTGGCGAGCGGTCTCGGCTACGTTGTGCCCCGCTGCGGCAAAGGTGCGGCGCAAGAGTTGCTCTTCGGCTTGGGCACCTGCTTCTTTGGGGCCTTCGCCAATGCGCGCGGTGATGTAAAGGCGAGCTTGGCCTTGCAGTGCCAAAAAAGCCTCCTCCCGCGCAAACAACTGCGCGCGGCGCAGGGCTTGCAGCACGGTTTCTATGGCAACGGGTTTGAGCAAAAAGTCAAATGCGCCCCTGCGCACGGCTTCTTGGGCGGCGGTGGTTTCGTCTTGCCCGGTAAGCACTACTATTTTGAGGGCGGGCATAAGTTGAAGGCTTTGGTCCAACACGGCCAAGCCTTCGCGCATGGTGCTGGGCTCAGGCGGCAGGCCCAAGTCCAGCAACACCAACGCTGGGGGGTGGGGCTGCTGCAACACTTCCAATGCCTGCGCACGGTTGTGCGCGGTGTGCACTGCATAGCCCTGGGCCTGCAGTGACGATGCCAAGTAGCCACTCAGCGCCGCATCGTCTTCCACCAGCAGCACTGCGGGGCCGCTAGCACAAGGCGGCATAAACGGTGCAGAGGGCGCAAGAGCGTGGGGCACAGGCTTGTGAAGGCTTAGTCGCCGCTGGTCCAACTGGACAACAGTGGCAGCACCGCCATGCCAAAGCCCACCACCACACAGCCCAAACCCGCGAAGGTGCGCACCAGCAGCCAGTTCGCTGCCGTGCCAGGCTCCACCGACACGAGCCAGTAGCCCAGGGTAATTAGCAGCACGCCAATCAATATGTACAGACGCCTGCGAAAATTGCGTTTGCGCTGGCGCTCATGCGTGAGTGCCGAAAATTCAGAAATCATTTAGAACCTTTTACCGTAACTTCCCCGGGCGCTACTACGTCACCCCGCGCACCCGTGAACACGTCCACCCCCTCACCCACCCGCAAGCGCTGGCCTCCCACCACAGCATCCAAACCTTTGATGGGCGGCGTTTTGGGCTCGCCCTCTTGATAAGGTGCGCCGTTGATCCACACTGTGCTCTTGCCGTTGCCTCGGCGCACAATGCCGGTGAGCTGGCTGATAGCGCCCGAGGACAGGTCTTCCATGGGCCCGCTGCGACCCCGCACAATGTCTGCACGCTGCGCCGGGGTGTAAATGAGGGTGTACATGGTCTCGCCAACAGGTTCTGCCGCCCAGGCCGCCGCAGGCAACCCTGCCAGCGTACACATGGCAAGAAGTAATCGTGGTGCCAGGCAAAAAGCTCTGTACCCAGCACGGTAAAAATGTATAAAACTCATAGGCGATGCCACTTTAATAGGTTTGACCCGCAGGCGGTGGAATGGATACGAAGCGCAGCACGCACTTGGCTGTAAGCCCCGTCAGCGTGGGAGCATGCAGTTTGCATGAGTTCACCCTGAAGCGACCCTTCACCTGCGTTTGGTAGTCTTGTATCAAGCGCAACACGTCGGTCTCTACAGCATTGCGCATTTCAAACTGCAGGTCGTGCATCAAAGCCTCGGCCTGCGAAATGTCCACCGCCGCGCTGGCGGTGCCAGGCGCCCCGGACGAGCCGGCATCTGCCAATGGGCGCGGTGCCGATAACTCCACCGCGAGGTCGCCCTCGAGCTTTAAACCAAGGTAGCTATTTTGCAGGGTCTCTACCCACAGTGCACGGTCGGGGTCGCCCACCAACCCTTGGGCCCGCAGCTTGGAGTACTGCTGGATGTGCTCACGCACATTGCTCAGGTCGCTCTGTTTGGTGTCGAGCATTGCAAGCTGCTCCTGCAAGGTGGCTTGGCTGCGGGCCAGGTTTGCCTGCATGGTGTCTGCCAGTTGCTGCAAGGCCACCACCAAGCCCACGCACACAGCCACCACGACGCCCAGCGCTATGAGGTTATTGCGGGCAAGAAGCAAAACGGGTTTGTACGCATTCATGGTTTGCCCTCCAGTGTGGCGCACCATTCGATATCGCCATCCGTTTGCGCTTGCACGCCACCGGCCTTAATGACCCCTTGGCGCAGGCGACGCGTTGGGTCTTGCAACAAGCGTATGCCCTGGGTTGATGCGAGCTGGCGCGAAATCTCTGCGGCCTGCTGCGCCAAAAGCCTTGGCCCCGTACCCTCTGGCACCTGCAATGAAAACTGCAACTCGACCTTGCGCGCTGGCTCAGCCTGGGCTGCGGGCTGTGTCCCCATTGCAGCACCAGCCGCGGGCTCAGTACCCATGGCAGCTTGTGGGCGGGGCGCTGACGCTGCGGCACCGTCAGCGCAAGCTTTGTCGCCAGCGCCAAGCAGCTGCCACTGCATGCTTTTGAGCTGTACACCTGGCACTGCACCGATGACGCGCGACAGGCGTACCATGTCTGCATGCATGCTGGGAGCCGATGTGATCTCGGCACTGTCTAGCGTGACTGCCTTGCGTACGAGCTCCGGTGTTACGCCCAGTATTTGAATGGCTGAATCGGTAGTGGCCACTTTGGCGGCGGCGCTTTTCATGTCGGCTTGCAATGCAGCGCGGGCGCTGTAGGCCTGAAGTGCGGAGTTGATACTGCCGCCTGCCAGCCACACCGTGGCCGCAATGCACAGCGCGCCAGCCAACTGCGCCGCTTGCGCCCACTTGCGCGCCACATAGGTGGCCCTGTACGACACGGGTGCCAACTGGCCAGTCGGGTTTTTCACCGCCATGTCAAACAGCACATGGTTCCAGTCTGCCACCGCCGCCTTGTTCCACGGGGCGGGCGGGGCCACTGGGTCTAGCCGCTCCCCGACCAAGGCCTGTGCCAAGCCGGGTGCAGCGCCTAGGAGCAGCAGGCCGAAACGCTGGCTTTCACGCTCAATAACGTGCGTGTTTTCCAAGTGCCGCAGGGTGCGAACGATCTCGGCGGCCTGCTCTGGGGCAGACTCCGTGGCGGTGATCAGACGGGTGAGCACTGGGGAGCGTTGCTTCAAAAACAAGATGCGCATGCTCTGCGGCTGGCACAACACGATAAACAGATCCGCCGGCATGGGCGCTTTTTTGCCCAGCTGCGCAAGCAGCAAAGAGGTGCTCCACACCCCCGCTACAGACACCTGCAAGCCCTGCAGTGCGCTTTGTATGCGCTCGCCTGGCTCCACGCCAGTCAAGGTTTGCCGGGGTGGGGCCAACCGCTCCATGAAACTGCCCTCACTTACGGCAGGCAGGGCGATGCGAAAGCTAGTCTCGGGAAAACGGCTTTGTAGTTGGCGCTGCACGTAGTTGGCGCGGTCTGCGCCAAATATGCGGGGCACCGTGATTTCGGCAAAGGTTTCTTCGGCTAGGTCTGTCACCACGCCGGCGTAGCCTTGGGTGGGCTCGCTGGCGGCGTCCCACCCGGTAGGTGTTTTCTTCCACCAGGTGGGGCCAGCCGTGCTGATGTGCAAAACGGTAGTCATAAGTCTGTAGGGGTCGCAGTCAGCGTTTAGGTTTTCATGCTGCCAATGGTGTCGTATATGGGCCCCAGAACGGCCAGCATAATCCAGCCCAATATCAGGCCCATCACCACGGTAAGCGCCGGTTCAATCATGGACTGAACCTTGGCAATAGATTCGTCAATATCGCGCGAATAGAAATAGCTGATGTTGGCCAACGACGCGTCCAGCCCACCAGTGGCCTCGCCCACACGCATCATGCGAATCACAAACGGAGGGAAGAGCTGTTCTGAGAGAAAACTGTCAGAAAGAGGTGTGCCGGTGCTCACCCTGTCACGCGCACGGCGAATAGCGGTTTGGATGACCACGTTGCCAGTAATGTTCTGGCAATAGGCCAAGCCTTCGATCAATGGAATGCCCGTTTTGTACATCAGGGCCAAGGTATCGGCAAAGCGCGCCATGGTGATTTTTTTGAACACAGGGCCCAGCACGGGCAAATTCAGCTTCAGTTGGTGCAGCTTGTAGCGCACCGCAGGAAAGGCCGCCGACAGAGCCATCAAACCACTAACCAACAGGGGGGGGCCGGCCAAAATAACCCACCAGTAGTTAACAAAAAACTTTGACACTGCAATGAGCGCGCGCGTTTGCAAGGGAATGGCTTTGCCCATGTTGGTCAAAAACCCCACCAACTGCGGCACCAAATAAATCATCAAAAAAAAGACCACCGCCCCCACCACCACCATCACAAAGGCGGGGTAGGCCAGCAGCTTTTTGGTGTTGGCGGCCATCTCGTCTTGCCACTTCAAGGAGCGCACAATTTCTTTGAGCACTTGAGGGAGCTGACCGGTGACCTCACCCGAGCGAATCAGGTTGACCACCGTTTCACTAAACACGCCAGGGAAACTGCCTACGGCCTCGCCAAAGCTGGCACCGGCCTCAATTTTTTCAAATAAACTGCCGGCCAGGTTGCGCCCGGCGGGGGTGTCAGAGGCGTCACGCAAATCAGCCAAGGCCTCCAAGATAGGCACGCCCGCGCGGATAAGCATTTCTAGCTGGAACAGCATGCCGAGCACATCACGCCGTGGCATGCTTTTGACGGCGGCGCTACGCGATGGAATGACCTTGGCACTAAGCAAAGACATATCCAAGCGCTTGAGCTGGGCAGCCAAATCAATTTCGTGCAGGGCCTCTATACGACCTTTGGTGATGCGGCCGTCCTCAAAAGCGGCGCGGTATTGGTAGACTGCCATTAGCGAATCAACTCTGTAAGATCAACCACGCGGCCTACTTCTTCGATGGTGGTGCGGCCTTCGCGCACGCGGCGCATGCCATCTTCGGCCATGGTGACAAAGCCTTGCTGGCGAACGTAGTCGGTCATCACCTTCAGGCTGGCACGCTGGGTGACCAGCTCGTCCAGCGCCGCGTCAAACTTGAGCAGTTCCAAAATGGACATGCGGCCCTTGTAGCCCAGGTGCTCACACGCCGGGCAGCCTACTGGCAAATACAGCTGACATGACTCGCCAGGTTTGAGGCCGAGCAACTGGCGCTCTATGGGGCTGGGGTCGTGCGGGGCTTTGCAGGCCGGGCACAAGGTGCGCAACAAGCGCTGGGCCACGATACCAATCACGTTACCCGCCAACACGTCGGGCTTGATGCCCAGGTCGATCAATCGCGGGATAGAGCGTATGGCCGAATTGGTGTGCAAGGTGGAGAACACCTGGTGCCCAGTCATGGCGGCCCTGAAGGCCATCTCGGCGGTGTCGTGGTCGCGTACCTCGCCCACCAAAATGATGTCGGGGTCTTGCCGCATCATGGAGCGAATGCCTTCGGCAAAGTCCATCTTTACCGCGTCAGACAAAGAGGTTTGCCGAATCATGGGCATGGGGTATTCCACCGGGTCTTCCAGCGTCATGATATTGACGCCCTCTTGGTTGAGGTGGCCCAAAATGGAATACAGCGTGGTGGTTTTGCCCGAGCCCGTGGGGCCGGTCACCAGCATGATGCCCTCGGGGCGCGAGAGCATGAGCTGCAAGGTGTTGAACTGCTCGTCGGACAAGCCCAAGCCGTTCATGGGCACGATGCCACGCTTGCGGTCCAAAATACGCAGTACAAAGTTTTCGCCATGGATGGTGGGCTGCACGGCCGAGCGAAAGTCCACCTGCCGCCCCGAGATGGAGAGCGAAATGCGCCCGTCTTGTGGGGCACGCGTCTCGGCAATGTTCATACCCGCCATCACTTTGAGGCGCACTACCATGGACGACCAATACCGCACATGCAGCGAGCGCACTTGGCGCAGCACGCCATCAATGCGGTAGCGGATGCGCAGAAACTGGGGCTCGGGCTCGAAGTGAATGTCAGACGCGCTGCGCAGCGTGGCATCGGCCAAGAGCGAGTCCATAAGGCGCACCACGGGGTGGCTGTAGCCCTCAGTAGCCTGGGTAAGGCTCACCAGGTCAATCGTGCCCGTCTCTAACTCTTGCAAGATGCCGTCGATAGACAGTTCATGCCCATAAAACTGCTCTATGGCGGGCAAGATCTCTGCGCTGCTGGCCAAACGCCATTGCAGGCGCGGGCCACCGGCCAGCAAGGCGGTAATTTGGTCCACCGCCACGATGTCATTGGGGTTGGCGCAGGCGATGACCAGCTCGTTGGTGCGAGCATCCAAGCTGACCGGAAACAAGTTGTGCCGCTTGGCCAGCGTTTTGGGTATCAAGGCCAAAGCCGCTGGGTTGGCCACGATGCCTTTGAGGCTAATGGCTTGCTCGCCCAACTTGTCTGCCAGCGCGCTGCGCATGGCTTCTTCGGTGGTAAAGCCCAGCGCCAACAGCGCTTCGCCTAAGGGCTTGCCTGTGGTTTTTTGCTCCACCAGGGCAATGCGCAGCTGGTCTTCGGTGATAAGACCCAGCCGAATTAGCCGGTCGCCTAGGCGAACCGGTGGAGCACTAGCTTGGGCAGCGGGCTCGTTCATTTGGTAGGCTTGTTTGTGCTAGCCAGGGCTTGGCGCAGTTGTGCCAGCCGCTCGCGCACCGTATCTACAGAAAAAGCGCTTCTACCCGCCGTGGGCTTTTCAGACAATTTGAGTACTTGCTCGTATTGCACAGCGGCAGCACTATGCTGCCCTAGGCGGTCTAGCGCCACGGCGTGGTTGTAGGCATGCATGGGGTTAGTGGGCTCCAAGAATTGGGCTCGGGCAAACAGCTGAGCGGCGTCTGCCAGCAGCCCTTCGCGCACTGCGGCGGTACCAGCCATAGACATGGTGGCAGCCGAGTCAGGCTGACGCATAGCCAGCTCTTTGGCACGGCTGGCGGTCTGGGTGCTATCTGCCTCGGAGTTCAACGCCAGCAGTGCCGCGCTGGCGATGGCGTTGCTAGGCTCTTGGCGCAAGACGCGGCGGTACAAAAGTTGCGCGTCGTCGCGCTGGCCTTTTTGTTGGGCCACATAGGCCAGGCCCAAGAGCGCGTCGCGCTCTTCGGAGTTGGCTTTGAGCGCTTGGTTGTAGTACTGGGCGGCATCATCCCACCGCCCAGCCACGAGAGCGGCGTAGCCTAGCTCTAATGGGCTGGGGCCGCGAACTTTGGACTGGAACGACTGCGTGGCCCCAGCGCCTTGCACCTGCACTTGGTTGCTTGCTGGCGGTGCGCTGGCAGGCATTGTGCTTGAAGGCAGCGGCGTAGCGGCAAGCGCCACCACTGGCCCTGCGGCTGGGCTAGAAGCAGGCGCCGCGGCTGAAGCCACCTTGGCCACCGGGGGCGGTGTTTCTGCTGCAGGCGCGGTGATGCGCTTGGCCGCCTGCACTGGTGTGCTTGGCGGCTGCGGCAGTGCTGCTTTGGTTTTGGCAGCGGGAAAAGGTTCAATATCTGCAGGTACCGGCCCGGCAAGGTTGGCAGCTGGCTGGCCCGCGCCGACGTAGGCCGCAACAGCAGGCGTAGATGGCGTAGAGGCAGGAACGCTTGCGTCTGGTGCTACAGCCGGCACACCCGCAACAGATGGTGGCATTAGTGACGCAGGGTTTGGCACTACCAAGCTGGACGCGCCGCGCATTGCAGCCGTGTCGTCCCACATTTGGTAACCCACCCCAGCCAACACCGCTAACACGACTGCCGACAAACCGGCATACACCAAAGTGCGCTTGCGCTTGGCACCAGGGGCGGCGCTAGCAGGCATATAGGCCCGGCGCATGTCTTGGGCCACGCGGCCAGCGCCGGGGGGGGAAACATTGGCACGCGGAGGTATAGCAGTGTCGCTAGCCGCGAGCGATAGTACGGATGGCCGGGCTTGGGTTTGCACATGCGCAGCTTGCTGCGCATTTGGCGTGGTGGGCAGCGGCGGTAGACTTGGCAAATCCAAAGTCAGCTCGTTGGGCAGGTCCCAAGTTTTCGGTTGCGGTGGCGTTTTGGGCTCGGCTGCAATCTGGGTTAGCGGCTCTAGCGGCTTGCCTTTCTCGACAGCAGGTTCTAGCTCAAGCGCAGGGGTTTGCACCGACGGAGCCCCGGTGTGGGGATCGGCAAGAAAAAGCTCCTGCGAGGCGGCTTTTTCTTTATCCTTACTAGCGCGTTGCAGCGCGTCAAGCAGCAGGCTCATGGCTTATCACCTTGAAGAGGGCGCACGTCGATGCCCGACGGCGCGTTGGGGATCTCCATTGCAGCGCGTGCTTCCTGCAAGATATTGCTAAACTCTTTGTAATCGCCCTCTAAGGAGACTTCGCGCAGCACAGTGGGGCGCAAGAAGATGACCAACTCGGTTTTTTTACTGGCCTCGTCGCGGTACTTAAACAGCCCTCCCACCACTGGCAGCCGGTTCAAGCCCGGCACTTCATCGGTATTGTTGTTGCGAGAGTCTTGCATCAGCCCGCCCAATACAGCTACACCACCAGACTGCACCCTTAACACCGACTCCATTTCACGGGTTTGGACTTCGGGAATTCGGTTGGTTACGTTGTTCGCCGTCAGAGCTGGGTTAGGGTCTATGGCATAGCCCGTAATGCGACTGATCGTGGGGCGCAGGTTGAGGGTGACCTCGTCCGATTCACTGATCTGAGGCAACACGGACATCAAAAATCCGATGGGCACGGTGTTGATGGTGCTGGTATAGACGGCGGGTGTTGCGGGGGTGGTCAGTGTTGCGGGGGTGCCCGGCGTCACCGAGATGGTGAAATAGACCTTGTTGTCCACCACTTTAAGCACGCTGCTTTGGTTGTTAAGCACCGAAATCTTGGGACTGGAGAGAACCCGCAGGGTACCGAAGGACTCCAACATGCTCAACAAACCGGTGAGGTCAGAACCGTTAAAGGTAAGGCTGGCCAGGCTGCTGACACCTAGAGGCCCACCGGTTTGAAAACCGCTGGTTGGGCCTGTGGGGCTGATGTTGGCAGTCCACCCCCCCAGGGTTGTACCATCGGGGCGCAGTAACGACCAATTGATACCCTGCTGAAAACGGCTCGACAAGTCCACCTCGACGATGGTGGCCTCTATCAAGACTTGGCGGCGGGCAGAGCGCAAAACGCGGTCTAAAAATTCTCGAACCTTGTCATGCTGGTTTTGTGTAGCACGCACGCTGATGTTGCCGGTCTCGGGGTTGGCAATAACCGAGGCTGCCTCGCGAA
>JBIIYT010000014.1:0-17170 GCA_044346675.1 Rhodoferax sp.
CTTCATCACCGCTGGCTACCCGTTTGCCGATGTCACACCGGAACTCATGCACGCCATGGTGGCCGGTGGTGCGGATGTGATTGAGCTGGGCGTGCCCTTCTCCGACCCCAGTGCGGACGGCCCCGTCATCCAAAAAGCGGGCGATAAGGCGCTGGCCTTTGGCATTGGGCTGGTGCAGATTTTGGACATGGTGCGCACCTTCCGCCAAACCAACACCACCACCCCCGTGGTGCTGATGGGCTATGCCAACCCGGTGGAGCGCTACGACCAAAAGCATGCCAACAAAGAAGTGAGCAGCCCCTTCGTTAGGGACGCCGCCGCCGCCGGAGTAGACGGCGTGCTCATCGTGGACTACCCACCCGAAGAGTGCGAGGCCTTCGCCGCCGATTTGCGGGCCCATGGCATGGATCTCATCTTCTTGCTGGCCCCCACCAGCACCGAAGAGCGCATGGCCCAAGTGGCCCGCGTGGCCAGCGGCTATGTGTACTACGTTTCGCTCAAGGGTGTGACTGGCTCTGGCGCGCTGGATACCAACGCGGTAGAAGCCATGCTGCCCCGCATCCGCCAGCACATCCACATCCCCGTGGGCGTGGGTTTCGGCATACGCGATGCGGCCACCGCCAAGACCATCTCCAAGGTGGCTGACGCGGTGGTGATTGGCAGCAAGATCATCCAACTTTTGGAAGACCAGCCGCGTGAGCAGGTGGCTGCCACTGCGCAAACGTTTTTAAGCGAGATTCGCCAAGCGCTGGACGCGGGCTAAGTTGAGCTAACCTTTTAAGCATGCTCATGGAAGACTCTTGCCCCACATGTGGAAACCCGATGTTGGCTGGTATGCGCCAATGCGCACACTGCGCATCGAGTTTCGCAGCCGTCCCTAATTTGACGGAATCAGCACAACCCTCAAGATCCGACGCACTTAGCGTCGAGTTGAAGGGTATGGCTAAAGTCGGATTTCTCTTACTGTGCATCCCTCTAGTTTTGTTCGGATTTTCATTTTTTAACAAAGATGGGGCCGGCAATCCCGATTTGTTTTCATACTTCCTCTTCTTCATCTCCATCCCTGTCGGCATAGTCGGCGTAGCCCTACTAATTGTCTTCGCGCTGGCAATTATTCGGCGAAAAATTGTTGCAAGTGCCAATGCCAAGCGAGTTGAAATGAGGCAGCGCAAAGCATTGAAGAATCAAAAATGACTATTAATTGGGTGTTGGTGCGAGGTGGCTGTTCGACCCGACAGCTTTGACATAGAAGATTTTGAAATAGCCTCTGGCACTCTAACAGCCGCGCCTGTAGTAAAAATGCGGGATCGCATCCACCACCCACCACAGAAAAACCACCCGAGGCTGCGCTGCGCGCCACCCTTGTGCCGCTGCCGAGCAGCGCACCGGCTGGCGGATCAAGAGGCTCAGGTGTTTGAGCCTGCAGGGCGAGTTTCTGAGCCTCCCGCCGGGCGCGAGCAGCGCAGGGGAGTCGCTGCCTGCGACCAGCGGCTTAGGGTGGCGCGCAGCGCTGCCTCGGGTGGTTTTGCCCGCGAACGAAGGGTTTTGGGAGCCCGCCACGCCAATATCGGATAATCCCCCATCTGTTGAAAGCCCCTTGGGCGACGCACTGGAGAACGAATATGAGCTGGCTAGAAAAACTGTTACCTCCCAAGATTCAGCAAACCGACCCGGCAGACCGCCGCAGCGTGCCCGAAGGCCTGTGGGTCAAGTGCCCCAGCTGCGAAACGGTTTTGTACAAAACCGATCTGGAACAAAACCAAAACGTCTGCCCCGGCTGCAGCCACCACCACCGCATTGGTGCGCGCGCCCGCTTGAATGTGTTTTTGGACAACGAAGGCCGCTTTGAGATTGGGCAAGAAGTGTTGCCCGTAGACGCGCTCAAGTTCAAAGACAGCCGCAAATACACCGAACGCCTGAAAGAAGCCCTAGAAAACACCGGCGAGACCGATGCCTTGGTGGTGATGGGCGGGGCGGTGCACGGCATTAGCCTGGTAGTGGCCTGCTTTGAGTTTGAATTTATGGGCGGCAGCATGGGCTCGGTGGTGGGCGAGCGCTTTGTGCGCGGCGTAGAAACCGCCATTGAGCAAAAAGTGCCCTTCCTGTGCTTCACCGCCACAGGCGGCGCCCGCATGCAAGAAGGCCTGCTCTCCTTGATGCAAATGGCCAAAACCAACGCCGCACTCACCCGCTTGTCCAAGAAAGGCCTGCCCTACATCAGCGTGCTCACCGACCCCACCATGGGCGGCGTGAGCGCAGGCTTTGCGTTTATTGGCGATGTGGTGATTGCCGAGCCCAAGGCGCTGATTGGCTTTGCCGGCCCGCGCGTGATCGAGTCCACCGTGCGCGTGACCTTGCCCGAAGGTTTTCAGCGCTCAGAATTTTTGCAGACCAAAGGTGCTATCGACCTGATTTGCGACCGCCGTGAGTTGCGTAAAACTGTGGCAGACACCTTGGCTATGTTGCAACGGCAACCAGCGGACGCGGTGATTTAAGGCTGCTGGCCTAGCCTGCAACCTCCAAATCCGCAAACTTCGCTGCATAAAGCGCGACCACCCAATCCACAAACACCCTCACCCGCGCGCTTAAGTGCCGGTTGCGCGGGTACATCACATACAGGCCCAAGCTGCCCACGCTCCAGCCCTTGAGCACTTGCACCAATACACCGGCATTGATTTGATCTTGCAGTGCCTGCGTGCGCGGGTATTGCATCAGACCCAAGCCCTGAATACATAGCGCCATTTGTGTGTCAGCATCGTTGGCACTTACATTGTGCGGCAGCATCAACTCCAACGCCTGGCCGTCTTTTTCAAAATCAAAGCTGAAGGTGCGTCCCGTTTTGGCAGAGAAGAAATTCACAGCGTGATGGCTGCTGCCCGGCAAGTCAGCCGGGCTTCGCGGAATGCCATGCTGCTTCAAATAAGCGGGCGATGCGCAAGTGATGACTTCAAACTTACCTAGTTTTCGGGCAACCAATTGCTCATCGTGCACTGCGCCACCGCGAATCACGCAGTCCACACCTTCGGTGATCAAATCCACCGGGCGATCAGAGCTGCCGATATCAAGCGTAATGCCAGGATAGCGCCGACAAAATTCTGGCAAGTGCGGCGCGAGCACATGGCGGCCAGCGGCTGCGGGCACATCAATGCGCAGCCTGCCCTTGGGCGCAGCCACATCGCCAGTAACTCGTGCCTCCAATTCGTCCAGATCTTGCAGCAAGCGCTGCGCACGCTCTAGGTAGGCGGCGCCATCTTCTGTGAGCGAGAGCCGCCGCGTGGTGCGCAGCAGTAGCTTCACTTGCAAATGCGCCTCTAGTTGCGAAATGCGCGTACTCACCGTGGCGTTAGGTACTTGCAGGGCTTCAGCCGCTTTTGAAAAGCTGGAGAGCTCGGCCACGAGCGCGAAGGTTTGCATCGCAATCAGTCGGTCCATGGCGCTTCCTATATTTCATTTAAAAAGAATAATTATTTCATTCTAATTGTATTTATCAATTTAAGTGAAATTAATACAGTTCATTCATCGGCGCTGTTGCCGAGTTGTTAACCCTGTTCAGGAGCACGTCATGAGTACATTGAATTCCGATACCATTAACGCCACAAGCAACGACATGGGTCGCCGCCGCGCTTTAACGGGCGCCTTGACCGGTTTCGCTGGCCTTGCCAGCTTGGCCGTTGCAGGCGCAGCGCAAGCCCAGAACGCCGCCCCCAGCGTCATGCCCGCAAAGCCTCTCAAAGGCAAAGTCGCCATCATTACTGGCGCTCGAAACAATCAAGGCCGCGCTTACGCTATCGCTCTGGCCCAGATGGGCGCTGATCTGGTGCTGCACTATCACCGCGCCGAGACGCTCGATCAAGTGCAAGAAACAGAGCGCCTCGTGCGCGCTGAAGGCGCTCGCACTGTGCTCGTGCAAGGTGATTTGGGCGAGGTAGCGAATGTGCGCCGCGTGTTTGATGCCGCACAAAACACCTACAAGCGCGCAGACATTTTGGTGCACACAGTGGGCCTGATCATCAAAAAGCCGATGGCTGACGTGACAGAAGCCGACTACGAGCGCTCGCAACGTGCCAATACCAAATCCACCTTTTTCTGTATGGCAGAAGCTGGCAAACGCTTGACCGACAACGGCCGCATCATCGCCATTGGCACCTCACTCACCGCAGGCGCAGCCCCTGGCTATGCGCTCTACGCTGGCACCAAAGCGCCAGTAGAAGAGTTCACCCGCATGCTCGCAAAAGAAATCGGTAAACGCGGCATCACCGTGAACTGCGTTGCCCCGGGTCCACTAGACAACTCCTTCTTCCATGCCGCCGAAACGCCTCAATCAGCCGCCTATGCGGCCAGCTTAAGCATGGTGGGCCGCTTAGGCAAAGAAAGCGACATCACGCCACTAGTCGAATACCTTGCGTCTGCGGGTTCTCAGTGGACGACGGGCACCACCCATTGGGTCAACGGCGGCTACCTCACGCGCTAACACCAGCCCACTTTCACGTCCATATCAAATCAACTTCAATGAAGCATCTCATCATGAAACACACCATCCTTCTCACCGGCGCAGCCGGCGGCTTTGGCCGTTTGATTGCCAACACCTTACTCGACCAAGGCCACACGCTCGCAGCCACCATGCGTGATCCTGCTGGGCGCAACAGCGAAGCCGCCAATGCGCTCATGGGGCGCGGCGCCACGGTGATTGATATGGACGTGACCGACGATGAAAGCGTCGCCGCAGCCATCACACAAGTAACCCAAGCGCTCGGCTCACCCGATGTGGTGATCAATAACGCAGGTCTGGGCGTGCATGGCCTCCAAGAGGCTTTCACCGCTGACGATCTCAAGCGTTTGTTTGAAATCAATCTTTTTGGCGTGCATCGCGTTAACCGCGCGCTGCTGCCCGCATGGCGCGCTCGTCGTTCAGGGCTGATGATCAACATCTCAAGCCTGCTCGGACGAGTGACCATGCCTTTCTATGGCCCATACAACGCCAGTAAGTGGGCACTCGAAGCGCTGAGCGAGAACTACCGCACCGAATTGTCGGCCTTCGGTATCGATGTGTGTATCGTCGAGCCTGGTGGCTACCCCACCAGCTTTGTGGATAACCTTATGCGCCCGTCTGACGCCTCTCGCCAAGCCAGCTACGGACCATTGGCGGACGCTCCAGCGCAAACGCTCAAACACTTTGAGGCCGTGCTCGCTGCGACCCCAGCGCAGAATCCTCAGCACGTGGCCGATGCCATCGCTGCGCTGATCTCCTTGCCAAGAGGCGAGCGGCCACTGCGCACCACCGTCGATGCACTGGGAATGGGTGCGGCTGTCAATGGCTACAACGATGCATTGGAGGGGCTGACCGCAGGTTTGTACAAAAATTTTGGCATGGGCCACATGCTCAAAACACAGCTCTGATCGCAGCAGACTGCATAGCGCTTCACGCTGTGCAGTCTTTTTCATCTCGCAAGCCTCTGGAGAGTTTTCATGAATAAACTACTTATCTCCTTAGCCATCGGTTTCACCGCCGCCTTGATTGACACAGCGCCAATGCTGATGCGCAAAGCGCCTTGGATGCAAATTGCCACGCCTTTCGTGCATTGGATCGTGGTAGGCGTGCTCGTAGCCTACAGCAGCGTGCCTCTGTCAGGCTGGGCCAAAGGCTTGGTGATTAGCGTAATCACCACAATCCCTTTCCTCTTCGTCTTAGCGCAATCGCATCCCGGCGCCGTGTGGACCGTGGCGGGGATTTCTGTGGTGCTTGGTTTGCTGATCGGTTTGGCGATGGAGCAGGCGCTGTTGCGATTTGCAAACTGAGCGCCTGTAGGTTATGCGTGCTGAGTTGATGCCGAATAGTTGATCGCTAGACAGCGGTCATCCTTGATCGACTGCACTAGGGCGGACGTGGGCCTCCCCACACCTCACCCCAAGCTCAAAGCCAGTACCCGCCCCTGCATATCGCCAAGCACCAGCGCGGCGATTTGCAACAGCACCAGCAGCACCAAGGGTGACAGGTCCACGCCGCCCACCAGTGGCAGCACCTTCCGAATAGGGGCTAGTGGCGGTGCCACAAGACGGTTGAGCAGGTCTGCCAAGTAGGATTGGGTTTGCACCCACGACAACACAGCAAACACAATCACCAAAACGCTCATACCGGTAATGCACATGCGCACCAGCCCAAAAGCGGCCAGCACTACCACTGACAGCATGGGTGCGCCCATGCCGGTCAACAACCACAGCAGGCCAAACTGCGCCAACTGAATCAGAAACGCGCCCATCAGGCTAGCCGTATCCCAGCGGCCCATAGCGGGCAGTACCCGGCGCAGGGGCAGCACCAGCCAATCGGTCAACGCAAAAATAAACGGCCCCATGGGGTTGCCCGCGCGGGCCGACATGGGGATGCGCTGGTGCTGCATGTACAGGCGCAGCAGGCAGGTGCCGCTGAGCAGTCCGGCGGCTACTTCTAGCAAGAGTGAAACTATTTGGTAAAGCATGGGGTATTCCAACAGGGGGCTAAAAATGCGTACCGAAAACCGCGCTTTCAAGCGCGCTTTGCATCATAGCCGCAGCTCCCTCTTAGAATCGAGGGTTTCCCCTGTTGGCGTTCTCTTGGTTCGTCCGCTCGCGCCCCCTTATTTCAACTACCGCTCATGTCTGAACAACCCACCGCCGCTGCCGCCCCCGTTGATGAAAACCAGCTCATTCTGGAGCGCCGCGAAAAGCTTAAAACCTTGCGCCAACACCAGCTGGACGGCAAAGGCGTGGCCTTTCCCAACGACTTTGCACCCACGCACAAGGCCGAAGCCCTATTTGCAGAATACGATGAGCGCAGCACCGAAGCGCTGGCCGAGAAGCCGGTCACCGTGAAAGTGGCTGGCCGCATGATGCTCAAGCGCGTCATGGGCAAGGCCAGTTTTTGCACGCTGCAAGATGCGTCCTTTGGCCCCAGTGGCGGGCGTATTCAGATCTATGTGAAGGGCGAAGACATTGGCGCCGAGCTGTATGCCGAGTTCAAGCACTGGGACCTGGGCGACATTGTGGGCGCTGAAGGCACGGTGTTCAAAACCAAAACGGGTGAACTCTCCATCCACGCCACCCGCATTCGCCTGCTCACCAAGAGCCTGCGCCCCATGCCCGACAAGTTCCACGGCATTGCAGACCAAGAGGTGAAGTACCGCCAGCGCTATATCGACTTGATGACGGACGAAGAAACACGCAAGCGCTTTGTGGCGCGCAGCAAGGCCGTGAGCGGCCTGCGCGACTTTATGGTGGCCCACGACTTTTTGGAAGTGGAAACGCCCATGCTGCACCCCATTCCCGGTGGGGCCAATGCCAAGCCCTTCACCACGCACCACAACGCGCTAGACCAGCAAATGTTTTTGCGCATTGCGCCCGAGCTGTATTTAAAGCGGCTGATTGTGGGCGGGTTCGATAGGGTGTTTGAGATCAACCGCAACTTCCGCAACGAAGGCATTAGCGTGCGCCACAACCCCGAGTTCACCATGATGGAGTTCTACGCGGCGTACTGGAACTACCAAGACCTGATGACCTTCACCGAGCAACTGGTGCGCGACGCCGCCATGAAGGCCACAGGCACCTTGCAGCTGACCTACGGCGGCAAGCCGGTGGACTTGGCCCAGCCCTTTGAGCGCCTCACCATTGTGGAAGCCATCCAAAAATATACCGACGCGGGTGACAACGTGTTTAGCACTGAGTGGCTGCTGCCCGCCCTGCGCAAGCTGGGCTTAACGGAGGCCAAGCACCAGCTCTCCACCCGCAGCCTGGCCAGCCTGCAGGTGATGTACTTTGAAGAAACGGTGGAAGAAAAACTGTGGCAGCCCACCTTTATCTGCGAACACCCGGTAGAAATATCGCCACTGGCCCGCGAGAGCGACACCAAGCCCGGCGTGACCGAGCGCTTTGAGCTGTACATCACCGGGCGCGAATTTGGCAATGGATTCTCCGAGCTCAACGATGCCGAAGACCAAGCCGCCCGCTTCCACGCCCAAGTGGCCGCCAAAGACAACGGCGACGACGAAGCCATGTACTACGACCACGACTTTGTGCGCGCACTGGAATACGGCATGCCCCCCACCGGCGGCTGCGGCATCGGCATTGACCGGCTGATGATGTTGCTGACGGATAGCGCAAGCATCAGAGACGTGATCCTGTTCCCGGCGCTCAAACGGGAACTGTAAAAACTCCGCGCACCACCTGCTTTGCCTGCGCCTACCCCATTGCAAAGCCACGCCGCCTTGGCTGCGCCCCCATCGGGTCGGCGTTCGCCATGGGGCCTTGTGTATTGGGGGTGCGCCATAGCGGCGTCTTTGGCGTGCGTAAGTTGGGCGGCCTTGTGGGCGCAGAACAAAGAAACACAGCAACAACGCGCGGCCATTGAGCGCACCTTGGAGTCCACCTCCTTGGCCCTGCGTGGCACGGTCGCCAAGTACCGCTATTTGCCCTATGCGGTAGCCCAGCACCCTGATGTAGTGGCGGCATTGCTGGACCCTGCCAACACCACCAAAAATCAACGTGCCAATGCCTATTTGCAGGCCATGAATTGGCGCGCTGGCTCAGAGGCCTTGTATGTCATGAACACCGCGGGCACCACGCTAGCGGCCAGCAATTGGGATGAGCCCAAGGGCTATGTCGGCGAAATGTATGCCAGCAGGCTGTACTTCACCGACGCCATGGCCGGACGCACGGGCTTGTACTACGGCATGGAAAAAACGGATGAGGCGGCTGGCTTTTTTATCGCCACTGCGGTGAAGCAAGGTACGCGGCCCGTGGGGGTCGTGGCGGTGAAGGTGAGCTTGCAAGCAATACAGCAAGCGTGGTTGCATGCCCGCGACCCGATCGTGCTCACCGATGAGAATGGAGTGGTGTTTTTAAGTTCGGTGAACGCGTGGCTGTACCAAGCCACGCGGGACCTCTCCGGCGAAGACCTGCGGCAGCTGTGCAAGGACGAACAGTACGGCCCATGCCGGCCCTTTGAGCGCATAGCGTGGACCGTGCAGCGCACGCCTTGGGAGACGAGCTACTCGGTCCACGCCAACATGGGGCGAGGCCAACAGAAGTTTTTGGCCCTGGATGAAAATTTGAACGAGTTTGGCTGGACCTTGACCGTCATGGCCGACCAAGCGCCGCTGGCACTGGCGCGTAACCTGACATGGCTGCTAGGCGCACTGGCAAGCAGCGTGCTGTTTTTGGGTGCCATGTACTGGCGTCTACGCGAACGCCGGTTTGCTGAACAACGCAATGCCCAGCAAGTGCTGCAGGCCACCGTGCTGGAACGCACGCGCGAGCTGCGCCAAGCGGATGCTTTTCGCAAGGCGATGGAAGATGCGCTGCCGGTAGGCATGGTGGCACGCGACTTGGAGGGGCGCATTATTTATGTCAACCCCGCCCTGTGCGCCATGGTGGGTTATAGCGCCGAGGAGCTCATTGGCTGTTTGCCACCTTACCCTTTTTGGCATCCGCAAGACCTTCAACGACACTGGCGCAACACCAGTGCGGCGCTCAGCGGCAATACGCCCCTCACCGGGTTTGCTTCGCGCATGCGCAAGCGCGATGGACGCGACATTTACACCATGTTTTACACCGCCCCTTTGGTGGACTCCAATGGCCAGCACAGCGGCTGGATGAGCTCGGTGCTGGACGTTACCGAACAAAGACGCGCTGACGAGCAACATCGCCAAAACGACTTGAAAATGCAGCAAACGGGGCGTTTGGTGAGTTTGGGAGAAATGGCCTCTACCCTAGCGCACGAGATCAACCAGCCGCTGATGGCGCTGAGCAATTTTGCCAGTGCAGCCAAGGCATTTGCCGAGCAGGGTAAGCAAGACTTGGTGGTGGAAAGTCTGCAAGACATAGCGGCCCAAGCACAGCGCGCCGGGGAAATTGTCAAACGTATTCGTGGTTTCGTGCGCCCCCATACCGAGGAGCAGGAAGACTGCTCGATCAACCTGTTGGTGGCCAACGTGCTGGCACTGCTCAAGCCAGAAATTGCGCGTTATTCGGCCCACGTGGCCACCCAGTTGCAAGCCGATTTACCCACGGTAAAAGGCATCCCTATCTTGCTAGAGCAGGTGCTTTTCAACCTAGTGCTCAATGCGCTGCAGGCCATGGCCAACAATTCACCAAACCAGCGACAAGTGACCGTGCACAGCAGCGCTGCCAAGGGCAGCTTGTGCGTGCGGGTGTGTGACCAAGGGCCTGGCATTGCCCCGGAGAGCGCAGCGCGGCTGTTTCAATCGTTTTACACCACCAAATCTGACGGCCTGGGGCTGGGGCTTAAAATTTGCCGCACCATTGTGGAAGCGCACCGAGGTCGGCTCGAGTTTGAAAACTTAGCCGCAGGGGGTGCGCAGTTTTCGGTGTATCTGCCCATTGCATCATGAAGCCCGCTGATTTAGGTCTGTACATTGTGGATGACGATGACGCTGTGCGTCGCTCGCTCGAGTTGTTGCTGCGCTCTAAGGGGTTTGCCCCACAAACGTATAGTTCTGGTGAAGCATTTTTGGCGGCAAGCGACATTGCCGACTTTGGCTGCGTGGTTCTGGACATGCGCATGGTGGGGCTGACCGGCCTACAGGTGCTAGACGCCCTGCGTACACGCGGCAGCGCCTTGCAGGTGCTGTTTTTGTCGGGGCACGGAGACATTCCGATGGCCATTGGCGCCTTGCAAAACGGCGCGTTTGGCTGGCTAGAGAAACCCTGCCCTGAGCACGAACTACTGGACAAGGTAGCCCAAGCGCTGGCCCAGGCACAGCAAGTGGCACTGCGCAAGCGCGCGCAAACCGAAGCCAACCGGCTGTGGGGTCGGCTCACCACACGCGAAAAAGAAGTGGCCCGCCTGGTGGCAGAGGGCTGCTCCAGCAAAGAAATTGCCAGACAACTCAACCCCACGTGCGATCCGCGAACAATAGAAACGCACCGTGCCCGGGTTTTTGCCAAACTGGAATTGCCCAACAGCAATGCCTTGGACCGATTTATCCGAGAGCACGGGCTTTAGGGCTTGGCCCATGGCGGAGAAGGTGGGATTCGAACCCACGGTACCTTGCGGTACGCCTGATTTCGAGTCAGGTACATTCGGCCACTCTGCCACTTCTCCGGGAGTGCAATTCTATCAGGCGCGCAGTGTCTCCAGCCCACCTAGGTAGGGGCGCAGGGCCACGGGTATGGTGACCGAGCCATCGGCGTTTTGGTAATTCTCTAGCACCGCCACCAACGTGCGGCCTACGGCCAGGCCCGAACCGTTGAGGGTGTGCACCAACTCATTTTTGCCCTGTGCGTTCTTGTAGCGGGCTTGCAAGCGTCGGGCTTGAAAGGCTTCGCAGTTCGACACAGAGCTGATCTCGCGGTAAGTGTTTTGCGCGGGCAGCCACACTTCTAAGTCGTAGGTTTTAGCAGCGCCAAAGCCCATATCGCCAGTGCACAGGCTCATCACCCGGTAAGGCAGGCCCAGCTTCTTGAGGATGGCTTCGGCGTGGCCGGTCATCTCTTCCAGTGCCTCGTAGCTTTTCTCGGGGTGGACGATTTGCACCATCTCTACCTTGTCGAACTGGTGCTGGCGAATCAGGCCCCGGGTGTCGCGCCCGGCGCTGCCCGCCTCTGACCTAAAGCAGGGGGTG
Source organism: Rhodoferax sp. (assembly GCA_044346675.1). GTDB lineage: Bacteria > Pseudomonadota > Gammaproteobacteria > Burkholderiales > Burkholderiaceae_C > Allorhodoferax. The sequence continues at coordinate 11,613 of JBIIYT010000014.1, forward strand.
TGGGCGGTGAGCTTGATGGGCAGGTCTGCCTCGGGCATGACCACGTCGCGCACGAAGTTGGTCAAGGGCACTTCGCTGGTGGGGATGAGGTAGAAATTTTCAGCAGAGCCCACAGATCGAGCTGACGTTTGAATCTCAGCCAATTCCTTTTGATCAAAGTTTTCCCGCACACGGGGCACCTTGAACAAATCGTCCTCAAACTTTGGCAGCTGACCTGTTCCTCGCAAACTGGCTTCGTTCACGATGTAAGGCACATAACACTCGGTGTAACCATGCTCATTGGTCTGCACATCGAGCATAAATTGAGCGAGCGCTCTGTGCAATTTGGCAATCGGGCCTTTCATCGCAGTAAAGCGAGAGCCCGTGAGCTTGACGCCCATGTCAAAGTCCAGCCCCAGCGGGGTGCCAATGTCCACATGGTCTTTCACCTCAAAGTTCATGGCGCGGGGCTGGCCCCATTGGCGCACCACCACGTTGCCATGCTCGTCTGCCCCTACGGGCACGCTTTCGTGTGGCAGGTTGGGCACGGCCTCTAGCATGACTTGCAGCTCGGCCTGAATGGCGTCTAGGCGGGTGGCAGCTTGTTCCAGCTCAGCCTTCAAACCAGCTACCTCGGCCATGACTGCGTCTACCTCCGCAGCACCGGCGGGGCCTTTGGCTTTGAGCATGCCAATTTGTTTGCTCAAAGAGTTGCGCTTGGCCTGCAGCTCTTCGGTGCGGATTTGAATGGTTTTGCGCTCGGTCTCTAGCGCGGTGAACGCTTCTACATTCAAAAATGCCTGTGGGCTTTTGCGGGTTTCTAGGCGGGCTACGACCGAGTTGAGGTCTTTGCGAAGCTGAGTAATGTCTAACATGGTCTAACAATCAAAACGAATACGGGATTATGCAAGGCGGCTTCCGGCCAGCGTTGCGGGGTCTACATTGGCACCGCACAGCACCAGGCACACGCGTTCGCTGGCATGTGGCACATAGGCTCCGGTGTGCAAAGCAGCCAAACCTAATGCAGCTGCGGGTTCCACCGCCAGCTTGAGTTCGGACCAAAGCCAATGCTGCGCCGCCCGAATAGCTGGGTCGTCTAGCAACAAAGCATCGTCCACATGGCGCTGCGCTACCGCCCAGCCGATGTTGCCCACCAGCTTGGCGCCCAAAGCATCGGCGGCAACACCGCTTACATCCACAGGCGTGGGTGCGCCTGCTTTACGTGCAGCAAACAATGTGGGGGCGAGCTGCGGCTCCAGTGCAAGCACCTTAGCGCGTGATGCAAACCACTGCGCAATGCCTCCTATCAAACCACCGCCGCCCACGCTCACAAGCACGCTATCAGGCACACCGCCCTGCTGCTCGATTTCTGCGGCCAAGGCGGCCGACCCGGCCACCACTTCTACTTGGTCGTAGGCATGCATTTGCAGCGCACCGCTTTCGCGCTGGCGCGCAACACAGGCCTCAAACGCCTGTACGTATTGCGACCCCTGCACCATCACGGTAGCGCCAAGCTGCTTGAGGCGCTCGCGCTTGGCGGCGCTCGATGTCTGCGGCAAAAAAACCTCACAGGCAACGCCTAAAAAGTTGGCTGCTGCCGCTGTGGCAATACCCGCATTGCCGCCGGAAGCGATGATCACACCCGCCGGACCTATGGGCTGCGCCAGCATGCGATTTAACATGCCCCGAGCCTTAAAACTACCGCCCACCTGCAAGTGCTCGAGCTTTAGCCAGACCTCGGCACACGGCACGCCAATTTGCGCACCGGTGAGTTTCCACAATGGCGTTTCACGCAAAAATCCGGGGCGCGCACGGAGTCGCGCCAGCGCGGTGTCTATGTCGGCACGGGTCAGGTCCGCGTGTTCTTGTTGCACGGCACTCATTCTTCCAACTTCAAACCCTTGGGCAGGGGGAACTTAATAGTTTCTTCAATGCCCGCCAGTTTGCGCACCGACACGGCGCCCAAGGTCTTGATGCGGTCAATCACCGCTTGCACCAGCACTTCGGGGGCCGAGGCACCAGCGGTGAGGCCCACACGCTGGCGGCCTTCAAACCATTCGGCTTGCAGCTCGTCGGCACTATCGACCATATAGCTTTCGGTACCCAGCTTCTTAGCCACCTCGCGCAATCGGTTGCTGTTAGAGCTGGTGGGGCTACCGACCACGATGACGATATCCACCTGCGGGCTCATCACCTTGACCGCATCTTGGCGGTTTTGGGTGGCGTAGCAAATATCTTGCTGCTTGGGCTCGCGCACGTTGGGAAAGCGCGCTTTGACGGCGGCGGCAATCTCAGCCGCGTCGTCCATGCTCAGCGTGGTTTGGGTGACCACGGCCAGTTTTTCGGTTTGGCTAGGCTGCACACGGGCCACATCGGCCACGTCTTCCACCAGATGAATGCTGCCGTCATCGAGCTGTCCCACGGTGCCTTCCACCTCGGGGTGGCCTTTGTGGCCGATCATGATGAACTCGTAGCCTTCTTTGTGCAGCTTGGCCACTTCCACATGCACTTTGGTGACCAGTGGGCAGGTGGCGTCAAAAATGCGAAAGCCTCTGCGTTCAGCCTCTTTCTGAATGGCCTGACTCACCCCGTGGGCGGAGAACACCAGCGTGGCACCGGGGGGCACATCGTCTAGCTCTTCGATGAAGATGGCACCGCGGTTTTTGAGGTCGTTCACCACATAAGTGTTGTGCACGATCTCGTGGCGCACGTAGATGGGGCGGCCAAACTTTTGCAGCGCGCGGTCCACAATTTCAATGGCCCGGTCGACCCCGGCGCAAAAGCCGCGCGGCTCGGCCAGAATAATTTCTTGAGGCAAGACCGCAGTGCCCGCGTTGGTCATAGTCATAACACTCCAATCACATGCACTTCAAAGCTCACCGGCTGGCCTGCTAGGGGGTGGTTGAAGTCAAACAACACCCCACCTTCTTTGCCTGCTTCGGTATCGCCCACTTGCAGCACCACACCGGCGTAGCTGCCCTGGCCGTCAGGCGTGGGGAACTGCACCACATCGCCCACGCGGTACACCTCTTGTGCGTCGCCCAGCTCGCGCAGAAGCTTGGCCGCCACCCACTGTTGCATGGCAGGGTTGCGCTCGCCAAAGGCAGCGCCTGCGGCCAAATTAAAACTAGCGCGGCTGCCCTCTTGCAGGCCCAGCAAGCACTGCTCTACGGCCGGCGACAGCTCGCCCGTGCCCAAGCTCAGCGTGGCGGGCTTGTCGTTAAAGGTGTTGATGATGTCGCCCGCAGGGCCGCCTAGGCGGTAATGCAGGGTGAGAAAAGAGTTGGGCTGAACCACGGGTTGAAGTGGAGGCTGAAGTACAGACGGGCTGGAGGTCATAAAAGTCTCGATAAACTGCCCTCTATTGTAGAAACCCCACGCCCACCCCTGCGCCATGCCCCTGAAAGACCTCCCTCTAGAGACCCGCCCCCGCGAAAAAATGCTCTCGCGGGGGCCGAGCGCGCTGAGTGATGCCGAGCTGCTGGCCCTGCTGCTGCGCACCGGCATCAAGGGCAAAGGCGTGCTGCAAATGGCCGACGAGCTGCTGCAACTGCAAAGCAAAACGCCCGCAGAAGGTAGCAATGCCGGGTTTGGCGGCATTGCAGGCTTGCTGGGAGCGACGGCAGACGACTTGAAGCGCGTAAAGGGCCTCGGCCCTGCCAAACGCTGCGAAATTATTGCGGTGCTGGAGCTGGCCCGTCGCGCTATGGCGCAGCAGCTGCAAGAGCGCACCGTGTTTGCCGACCCTGGCGCGGTGAAGCACTATGTGCAGCTGCACCTAGCAGCGCGCAGCCACGAGGTATTTGCGGTGTTGTTTTTGGACGTGCAAAACCGGCTACTGAGCATGGAGGAGCTGTTTCGCGGCACGCTGAGCCAAACATCGGTGTACCCGCGCGAAGTGGTTATCAAAGCCCTGCACCACCAGGCCGCCGCCGTGGTGCTGGCGCACAACCACCCCAGTGGCACGGTGCAGCCCAGCCGGGCGGATGAGATGCTTACCCAAACCCTGAAAGCCGCGCTGGCACTGGTGGATGTGCGGGTGCTGGACCACATCATCGTGGGGCCGGGGAAGGCCTTGTCTATGGCTGAAATTGGTTTGGTATAAAAGTTTGAGCATGAAAGCCACCCCACCGCGCAAAATCACCTCTTTGGCCGACCTGAAGACGGTGAAGAAAGAGATAGACGCGCAGGCCCAGCAAGCCGCAGCGCTTGCTGCAGCACGGGCGCTGCAGGCCAAGCGCTTGGCCGCGCAAAAAAACCTGTTTCAGGCAGCGGCGGGCGCAGTCACCCGGCTGCACCCCCCGCCCACAGCCAACCTCAAACCCGCACCGCCTGCGCCCACGCCAAAGCAGCGCCTGCTAGACGAAGCCGCTGCGCTGCGCGAAGCGCTGAGCGACGAGGTAGATGTGAGCCGCCTGCTGGACACCGACGAGCATTTAAGCTTTCGCCGCCCCGGCGTGGGGCCCGATGTAGCGCAAAAGCTGCGCCGTGGCGAGTGGGCCGTGCAGGCCCAAGTGGATCTGCACGGGCTGCGCACGGACGAGGCGCGCGAAGCGCTGAGCAACTTTATTCGTGAGGCCCACAAGCAGGGCTTGCGCTGCGTGCGCGTGGTCACTGGCAAAGGCTTGGGCTCGCCCGGCAAAGCACCGGTGCTCAAAGACAAGGCACACCGCTGGCTGGTGCAAAAGTCTGAGGTGGTGGCATTTGTGCAAGCGCAGCCCGCACAAGGCGGCGCTGGGGCGCTGCTGGTGCTGCTGCAGCCCTTGCGGCGCTAAACACATGTTAGCGGCGCAAGTGATGCTCACCCATGCTGGTTGCGCATCCAGTCGGCGGTTTGGAAAAATGATTCGCGCAAACGCGCGCGCAGCTCAGCGTTCAGCTGCACATCGCCCATGGCTTGGTCCATGCAGGCCAGCCACTGGTCGCGCTCCAAAATGCCAATTTTGAACGGCATGTGCCGCGCTTTCAAGCGCGGGTGGCCAAAGCGCTCTGTGTAGTGCTGCGGGCCCCCAAGCCAGCCGCACAAAAACCAAAACAATTTGTCGCGCGCCTCCACCAAATCGGCACCATGGCTTGCGCGCAAAGCGGCGTAACTGCTCTCTAGCTCCATGAGGTCATAAAAGCGCTCTACAAGAGCGCGTACAACAGCTTCTCCACCAATCAGCGTAAAGGGTGTAGCTGGTGGAGCGGACTGCGCCGCTAAGGGCTGCGCGGGCTTTGAACCGTCTGGGGACATGTGGTGGCGCAACACTGCTGCAAGCAGTGGCTAGGCCGCTTTGAGCACGTCAGCAATGGTCTGCGCAACGCCCGGGCTACGGGGCCCAAACTGAAAACCCACCTTGTAACCCCGCCCACTCACCAGCACGCAATAGGCCACTACCGATGGCAGGCTGAACTTATAGCTCTTGCCGTTTTGAAAAATGTTGCAGGAAATATTGCACACTTTTTTGATGGTAATGGGGTCGTCCAGCATGGCACACACTCCGCCTTCGGACAAGTCAATCAGTTTGCCGCCGATGCTAAAGCCACTGCCAATGGTGATTTGCGCTTTGCCACTGACCACCTTGCGCTCGGCCAGC
>JBIIYT010000177.1:0-5508 GCA_044346675.1 Rhodoferax sp.
TTGAGCGTCTATGCCCAGCGCGCGCAAGGCATTGGCAGCACCTTGGCTCACCTCATGACCGTGCACGCAATACACCACCACCGGCGCGCCCTTGGGCAACGCAGTGGCCCACTGCGCCACCGCAAATGGGTCGCGCCATACCGCGCCTGGCAGCATGTGGGGAGAGGCCGCATGTGCTGCGGCTTTGCGCACATCTAACACCAGCGGAGGGGTGCTAGAGGCCAATAGCGCATGCAACGCGTGCGCGGTGCACGAGGGTGGAGAAGAAAAAGCGGGCGAATTTGTGGTGTCCATGGGTAGTCCATTCAAGGTTCAGGCTATTGGACGGGACACCGTCTTGGGGCCACTGGGAGCCCGATGCTGGGCAGCCAAAAGCCCGACGAATTACTGTAGCACAAGCACTCAGCGTGACAACTCGTACACCGAAGTACCCGCCAACAAATTGGGCGCAAAGCGCACCGTGCGCCCGTTTTGCATGCCAAAGCTGTCGAGCACTTTCAAGCCACTACGCTGGGCCAGCGCCGCGAGGTCAGCATGGGTGCCTACGCGGATGTTGGGCGTGTCGTACCACTGGTAAGGCAGGCGACGGGTCACCGGCATGCGCCCCATGAGCACGCTCAGGCGGTTGGGCCAGTGCGCAAAGTTGGGGAAGGCCACAATGCCGTGGCGACCCACGCGCACGGTCTCGCGCAGCATGACCTCGGCATTGCGCAGGTGTTGCAGGGTGTCTATTTGCAGCACCACGTCAAAGCTGTCGTCTTCAAACATGGCCAGGCCTTCGTCCAGATTGAGCTGGATGACGTTGACCCCGCGTTTGATGCAGGCCAGCACATTGGCATCAGCAATCTCTACGCCGTAGCCCGTGCAGCCGCGCGTTTGCTGCAGGTGGGCCAGCATGGCACCGTCGCCACAGCCTAGGTCTAACACGCGCGCACCAGGCGGCACCAAGCGGGCAATAGCGTACATGGTTGCTATGTCAGTCATACCGCTGCTCCCTCTTTTGCCACGCTATCAAAGTAGGAGCTGATCACGCCCATGTAGCGGGCATCATCTAGCAAAAATGCATCGTGTCCGTGGGGTGCGTCGATCTCGGCATAACTCACGGTGCGTTTGTTGTCTAGCAAGGCCTTCACAATTTCACGGCTGCGCTTAGGGCTAAAGCGCCAGTCGGTAGTGAAGCTCACCAGTAAAAACTTGCAGGTAGCGCCCGCCAGTGCATGGCTCAAGTCCCCGCCATAGGTGCGGGCCGGATCGAAATAGTCCAGTGCGCGGGTGATGAGCAAGTAGGTGTTGGCGTCAAAGTATTCGGCAAACTTGTCGCCTTGGTAGCGCAGGTAGCTCTCTATCTGAAACTCGGCCTCTAACGTGGAGTATTGATAGGGTTGAGCCGACGTTTGTGCGAGTGCATCCAACGTAGAGGCCTTCAATTTGCGGCCAAACTTCTCGTTCATCACATCGTCGCTGAGATACGTGATGTGCCCAATCATGCGAGCGATGCGAAGGCCGCGTTTGGGCACAGTGCCGTGGGCATAAAAGTGGCCACCGTGAAAGTCGGGGTCGGTCACGATGGCGCGCCGGGCCACTTCGTTAAAGGCAATATTCTCTGCAGTCAGGTTAGGCGCGCTGGCCACTACCACGGCGTGGCGCATGCGGCTGGGGTATTGCAGCGTCCAGCTCAGCGCCTGCATGCCGCCCAAGCTACCACCCATCACCGCGGCCAGTGTTTGAATGCCTAGTGCGTCTAGCAGCCGGGCTTGTGCATTCACCCAGTCTTCCACGGTGACCACCGGAAAGTCTGCGCCGTACACCTGGCCGGTGTCGGGGTTGGTGTGCATGGGGCCGGTAGAGCCAAAGCAGGAGCCCAGGTTGTTCACACCGATGACGAAAAATTGATTGGTATCTAGCGCCTTGCCCGGGCCAATCATGTTGTCCCACCAGCCTTCGCTTTTGTCTTGGCCCGCGTAAATGCCAGCAACGTGGTGCGATGCGTTGAGCGCGTGGCAGACCAGCACCGCGTTAGATTTGTCGGCATTCAAAGTGCCGTAGGTCTCGTAGCTCAGGGAGTAGTCGCGCAAGGCCGCGCCGCTTTGCAGGGGCAGCGCTTGGGCAAAATGCATGGACTGGGGCGTAACAATCATCGCGTTCAAATCATTTCTACAAACAAAAACCCGGCGTCGCTTTTCCTTGGGGCTAAGGGCGAGGCCGGGTTGGCTGGCGTCTTTAGCTGTACTTATTAAGCGCCCGCAAGCTGTAGCAAATCGGCGCGTTATCAGTATATCAACCCCAGCCCAACAGGGCAAACAAGCCCAGCCCCAAAAATACACAGGCAGACACGATGTGGACTATGCGCAAAGGAATGAGCCGCGTCATGCGCTCGCCCAACCACACCACCGGGGCGTTAGCCAGCATCATGCCCAGCGTGGTACCAGCCACCACCGCGAAGAACGCGTTGTATTGGGCTGCCAGCATAACGGTAGCGATTTGGGTTTTGTCGCCCATCTCGGCCAGAAAGAAGGCCAGCACCGTGGTGCCAAACACCCCAAAGCGGGGGGCTTGGGCGGTGTCTTCATCATCCATTTTGTCGGGTATCAGCATCCACAGCGCCATGGCGATGAACGATGCCCCCAGCACCCAGCGCAACACATCGGGCCCCAGCAGCGTGGTGACCCATGCGCCCACGGCCCCAGCCATGGCGTGGTTAGCAATGGTGGCTACCAAGATGCCCAAGACGATGGGGATAGGCTTGCGAAACCGCACTGCCAAGATAAGGGCTAACAACTGAGTTTTGTCACCCATTTCAGCCAAAGCGACGATACCGGTAGAGACGAGAAATGCTTCCATCGTGTTGATGGTACCCGCTCGAGGACCTTACTGACTTGACTGGGGTCAAGGCCTAACTTGATTCACGCGCGGTGAGTGCATCTAGCACTTGCGCAGGAATGCGCCGGGGCTTGAAAGTCTGTGCATCCACACACCCTATGCGGATGCTGGCCTGCACCAGCAGGGTGTCGCCCCGCCAAGCCTGCTGCTGCAGTTGCAAAGATGCTGCCCCAAGCTCCAGCACCGCTACGCTCACGGTAAGTAGGTCGTCCAATTTAGCGGGCGCCAAGTAGCGCACCTGCGTGTCTGCCACCACAAACATGGCACCAGTTTGGGTTTGCAGTTGCTGTTGCTCCACGCCCAGCGCGCGTAGCCACTCGGTGCGGGCGCGCTCGAAAAACTTGAGGTAGTTGGCGTAATACACCACACCGCCAGCGTCGGTGTCTTCCCAGTAGATACGGATAGAAAAGGAGTTGCTCAGATGGGGCACGGCTTGAAACAGTTAAACGATAAGGCTTGAGTATGTCGCACCGTTCAAGCCTGTGGTGGTAGCAGTGCGTTAAACCACGCTTGCAGCGGCGCACCGTGGAGTGGGCGGCTAGCGAGGTAGCCCTGCATCACATCGCAGCCCAGCTGAGTAATGGTTTCCTTTTCGGCTTCGGTCTCTACGCCCTCTGCCGTCACCATCAGGCCCATGCCGTGGCCCATCTCGGCCATGGTTTTTATCAAGCGCTGGGAGCCCGGCAGTTTGTCCACGCCATCCACAAAACTGCGGTCAATCTTAAGCTCGCTCACAGGCAGTTTTTGTAGGTAAGCCAGAGAGGAATAACCGGTGCCAAAGTCGTCTATCGACAAGTGCACCCCCAGCGCACGCAGTGCATGCAGCACCGCCACGCTGGCTTGCGGGTCATCCATCAGACCGCTCTCCACAATCTCCAAGCGCAGGCACTGCGGGTTGACACCGTGCCGGCGCAGCAACTGCTCTACACGGGTGCAAAACTGGGGGTCCAACAAATCGCGGGTGCTGATGTTGACCGCAATACTGAGCTCGGGTTGGGTAGGGGCCCACGCCGCCAGGGTGGTGAGGGCTTGGCCCAGCATCCACTGGGTGAGCATACTGATATAGCCCGTTTGCTCTGCAAAGGGCACAAACTCTGCGGGGGAGATAAAACCACGCTGCGGGTGCTGCCATCTCACCAGCGCTTCAGCCCCCAACCGCGCGACCCGTCTTGAGCGAAAACTTGGGCTGTAACCACATTTGCAGCTGCGAATCTGCCACTGCCACCCGCAAATCCGACACCAGGCTTAAGTGACTTAAGCGCGCGGCCTCTTGCGCCTCGCTATACCAAGCAAACCCGGTGGCTGCACGCTTGGCTGCGTGCAGGGCCACCTCGGCGTTACGCAACAGGGTGCCTACAGGCACGGCCTGTGTGTTGTCACCTTGCGCGCCCTCCCCTTGCATCCCCGCGTCTGCAAAGCCATAAGCCAGGTTGATATCAACGCTGTGCCCACTGCACGACACAGGCGTGGCCATGGCGTGGTTCAGCTGCTGGTGTAGAGCATGCACAGCCGCGCGGTCTGGAGCATCCACCGCAGCGGCCAAAATGCCGCCCGACAAACGCGCCACGATGGGCGCAGGCCCAATCTGGCCAGCGGCAGCGGCAGCTTGAAGTACTGCGTTGGCCCGCGCGCTCATTTCCTTGATAAGTGTGTCGCCCGTGGTGTAGCCCAGAGTCTCATTGATCACCTTCAAACGCGCCAAGTCCATCAGCACCAAAGTCGAGAAAGTGCGTGGTGCATCTCCCGGTGGAGTCAGCAGCGCGGTGCGGTTGGGCAAGCCGGTAAGCGCATCATGAAACGCCAGGCGCACTATTTGGCCCTCACGCTGGGCCACGGCGTCGGTCATGGTGTTCAGTGCTTGGCCCACTTGGTCAATCTCTTGCGCGCTGGTGGTGGGCACCCGTGTGGAGTAGTCACCTTGAGCAATGCGGTGGGCCGCGGCCTCCAACTCAGCCAGTGGGTCCACCACACTGCGGGTGGTGCGCAAGCTCAGCCACAAAGCCAAGCCCACCACCAGCAGCGATGCAGCAGCCACCCACAGTGCCGTCGTTTGGAAATATGCTTGTGCTTGGGCCAAGCCTGCCTCGATGTTGTCACGCTCTCGCAAAATGAGCGCGTTGGACTCTACCAACATAGCCTTGAGCGCTGGGTTGACCTGCTCATTGAGTGCGCGGGCAGCGGCCTTCATGTCGTTGCCCTCGATCTCATCTACGGTAGCAATAAATGCGTCGTGGTAGTTGCGCTTGCACAAGATTAGCCGATGCAATATCTCGGCCTGCACGGGGTCTGTAGTCTCTTTAACCAAGCGCTCAATATTGGCGTCAATATTGCGATTGCGTGCATCTACGTCGGCATACTCCTCAACCCTACGGTCTCGCGGCGCATTCATCAGCCGCACCATTGCGCTGCCTACGCCTTCAATTTGCAAAGACATGGCCTGCACCCGCAACAAGCGCTGCATATCTACCGTAGCAAAACGCTCGGTCACCGTGGTGATGTAATTGATATGCCAGTTGGCTTTGGCCAAGGCGGCAAACATCAGCAACACCAATAACCCAAACCCCAGCGCCAAGCGCAAACCAATGCGCCTAGGCCACCAGCGCTGGGCCATGGTGTGCAATGCAGGGG
>JBIIYT010000178.1:0-5476 GCA_044346675.1 Rhodoferax sp.
GTGGAGACGCTGGGCTCGGTCACCTACATTTGCTCAGACAAAACAGGCACGCTCACGCAAAACCGCATGCAGGCGCAGTGCCTAGTTACGGACCTATCCACGGGCAGCGTACCAAATGCCACGGCTTGGATGCCCGGCACCTCGCCCGACACAGCCCACACCGAGCTACTACAAGCCGCAGCCCTGTGCAACGACGCCACAGCCGCCCCCGATGGCATCTGGCTGGGCGACCCCACCGAAACCGCGCTCACTGAGGTAGCCGCCTTGGCGGGCTTGGTGAAAACCCAACTAGACACCCAGTGGCCGCGCGTGGCAGAGCTGCCGTTTGACGCGGTGCGCAAGCGCATGAGCACCATGCACCGGGCGGCCACAGGTTTTGTGGTCTACACCAAGGGCGCGCCAGAATCGGTGATCCCGCTGTGTACTCGCCAAGGGTCCAACACAGCGGGCTCCAGTACCGCGGGCTCTGCCACCCGCTTCGATGCACCAGCCTGGCTGGCCCGCGCCGACGCTTTGGCCGCCCAAGGCCTGCGCGTGCTGGCCATTGCCCAGCGCACGCATGACACACTGCCCGATGGCACTGCCAACGCCCAAACCACTGAGCGCGATCTTTCCCTGCTGGGGCTCATAGGCTTAATAGACCCACCCCGCTCCGAGGCACTAGACGCCGTGCGTGAATGCATGGCAGCAGGCATCACCCCAGTAATGATCACCGGCGACCACCCTGCCACCGCCCGCGCCATTGCACTGCGCTTGGGCATTGTGGCTGCGGCTGACGCAGCGGTGCTCACCGGGGCTGACCTGTCCACGCTGGACGATGACACCCTCATGGCCAAAGTGCGCCACGTGCGGGTATATGCCCGCGTAGACCCGGCGCAAAAAATCCGCATCGTGCAGGCCCTGCAAGTGCATGGTGAGTTTGTGGCCATGACGGGCGATGGCGTGAACGACGCCCCCGCACTCAAACAAGCCGACATTGGCATTGCCATGGGGCGCAGCGGCACCGACGTGGCCCGCGAAGCCGCCAGCCTGGTGCTGCTGGACGACAACTTTGCCACCATCGTCAAAGCGGTGCGCGAGGGCCGGCGCATTTACGAAAACATCTGCAAGTTTGTGCGCTACGCCATGACGGGCAACTCCGCCGAGATATGGACCATTGCGCTGGCGCCACTGCTCTTGCTGCCCATACCGCTGCTGCCCATCCACATTTTGTGGGTCAACCTGGTTACCGATGGCCTGCCCGGCTTGGCACTGGCGGCAGAGCCGGCTGAGCGCGGCACCATGCAACGCCCACCCCGCGCACCTGCCGAGAGCCTGTTTGCCAACGGCATGTGGCAGCACATTTTGGGCGTGGGGCTGCTGCTGGGCGGCTTGTGTCTGGGCATTCAGGCCTGGGCCCTGTCCACGGGCCATGCCCACTGGCAAACCATGGTGTTTACCGTGCTCACGCTGGGCCAAATGGCGCATGTCATGGCCATTCGGTCTGAGACCGTGCCACTGTGGCGGCTGGGCTTGGGCAGCAACCGGCCACTGCTGGGCGCGGTGCTGCTCACATTTGCACTGCAAATGGCCACCATCTACGTGCCCTGGTTGAACCCCATCTTCAAAACCGAACCGCTGAGCCTGTCCGAGCTAGCCCTGTGCCTAGGCGCTGCCAGCGTGGTGTGGGTGGTGGTGGAAATGGAAAAGGCTTGGCGGCGCGCCCTCCGCTGACGCGCCGCCAAGGTGCCTTGCAGGCTCCTTAAACGAGCCTGCGTGGCTTGCGGGCCCTACTCAATCTGCAACCGCTGGCTGCCACCTGCAGTGTGCTTCTTAGGCAGCGTCAGCGTGAGCACTCCGTTGTCATACTTAGCCCGAGACTCTGAGCGGTCTATATCCAACGGCAGCTGGAAGCTGCGCGACACTGCGCCAAAGTAGCGCTCGCTGCGCAGCACCTTCTCGTCCTTGGCGGTGCTGTCTTTTTGCTTGACTTCGGCACGCAGCGTGACCACATTGCCATCCAACGTAACTTGAATATCTTCTTTGCTCACGCCGGGCACTTCGGCATGGACGGTGTAGGCCTTATCGGTTTCCTTCACGTCTACCTTGATCTGGGTCGGGCTGGGCAGCGGGTCGCCATGCAAAGGTTTAATGAAATAGCTGGGTGCGACATCGCGGAAAAAATCGTCAAACAAATTGCCGCGGCTGATGAGTGAGTTCATAACTTGCTCCTTAAGGTAATCTGCATTCCAACAAATCCGCAATCGTTCATGAATGCGGGCTCAGGCTTGGAATCTAAGGATCAGCCGAGGAAATCTCAAGAGGGTCAAACACAATGTTTGACGCAAATCAAATTAACTAGGTAGCGGCGTGTTGATGACTGGTGCTGGTATTTTTGCGCAAGCGCTATTTGGCACGCACAGTGCGCTGATACAAAGGCATCACTTTAGGCAAGTTAGCTTCAATATCGGCAATGCGGGTTTTGCCCGACGGGTGGGTAGACAGCCACTGAGGTGGCGCAGCGCCGGTGTTGGCCGTCATTTTTTGCCACAGCGTAATGCCAGCACGCGGATCGAACCCGGCGCGAGCCGACAACTCCATGCCCACCAGGTCCGCTTCGGATTCATCGTCGCGGCTGAACTCTAGCGTGAGCAATTGCGCCCCCACATTGAGCCCCAATTGCCCGACCTGCCCCAAGCCAAAAAGTTGGGTCAGTACATTGACCCCCACGCCGGTGGCTGCGCTTTTGCCCATGCGCTCACGCGCATGCTCGCGCAAAGCATGGGCAATTTCGTGGCCCATGACCATGGCGACCTCGTCATCTGTAAGCTTGAGCTTATCCAACAAGCCGCTATAAAACACAATCTTCCCGCCCGGCATGCAAAACGCATTAACTTGGGGGGAGCGAATCAGGTTCACTTCCCAGCGCCAACTTTGGGCACGCTCGTTCCATGTGGTGGCCAAAGGAATAATCTTTTTGGCAATGGCACGCAGACGACGCACCTGTGGATGGTCGCTGGCGACCAACGCATTTTTGGCCGCTGCTTGCGACAGCATCGTGGCATATTGCTGGGCGGCAGCTTGCTCTACTTCTTGGGCCGGAACCAGTTTGCTCAGAAAGGAGTTGTCACCCACGTCCACGCCGTCACGCGCGCGCGCAGTTGACGTCATGGCACACAAGCACAGGAGGGCCGCGAAAAGATGCGCTGTTTTCATACGTCGATTTGCTGTCTACTTTGTGGCCAATTCAGTCATCTACGAGTGGGGTTTTGGGATCAAACTCGAGTGATCGAATCGATTGCCGCAACCAATACAGTAGACATAACGCTGGCAATGCAACCACGGTAGACACCATGAAAAACGTGGGCCAACCGATGGACGCTGCCAGCACCCCCGCCAGCGGCCCCACCCACACGCGCCCTACGGAGGCGAACGCGCTGAGCAGTGCAAACTGCGTCGCGGTGAACTTTTGGTTGCACAAGCTCATTAAGAATGCCACAAAAGCTGCGGTGCCCATGCCACCCGTCAAGTTTTCTGCAGCGATCACGCAAAGCAGGCCCCCATCCACCTGGGTGGAATGCGCCAGTTTGACGAAGCCCCAATCAAACGCCGGTATAAGCATGCTAGGCAAGGCCCCTTTGCCATTGGCTGCCAACCACCAAAAGCCCAAGTTGCTAAGCATTTGCAAAACACCGAACACCATGAGCGAGCGCCACAGACCCAGCTTGACCATCAACGCACCACCCACCACAGCGCCACCTATCGTGAGCCACAAGCCAATAACCTTGTTCACAACGCCCACCTCCGCGCTGGTGAACAGCATGGACTGCAACAAGAAAGGCGTCATCAGCGAGCCTGCAAACGCATCGCCCAGCTTGTAAAGCACGATAAACGCTAGGAAAGCACCGGCCCCACTTTGGCTAAAGTAACTATTCAAGCCCCCTAGCAGGGTTTCAAACCGTGCGGCTTTAGCCGCCCATGCGGCCAGCGGAATCGTGAACGCCAAGCCCAGCACCAGCGCCAACAAATCGGTCCATTTGGTTTGCAACGCACTCGACAAGCTGCTGCCCACCCACCAAGGTGCCAGCAGCGCCCGCGCCGCTGATGGACCAAAGTGCTCGCTCAGCTTGAAACCCACCGCCACCGCAACCACCACCGCGGCAAACCCGATCAGGTCACGTCGCCCCACTGTGGTGGGTGCAAGCGTATTTTTTAATCGTGGTAGCGCAAGCGCTGAGAGCACCGCCGCGCCCACCATCAGGCCACTCATAAAACGGTATACCTGCGGCCAACTCCAGCCGCCCCCCGCGCTTTGTGCGGTGGCAGGGTCCACCCAAATGAAGGCAATACCCCCTGACAAAATCATTGCCAGCCGATAGCCCAACACACTGAACGACGCCCCCAGACCGCGCTCATGTGCTCGGAGCAAGTCGGTGCGGTAGGCGTCTACCACCACGTCTTGCGAAGCCGAAACAAACGCAACCAGTACGGCCAACAACGCAAAGGTGCGCGTGGCACTGCTGGGCGAGGTATCCGCCATGAGCCACAGTGCACCGGCCAAACCTAGTTGCGTAAGCACCAACCAGCCCCGCCTGCGACCCAGCCACGGCAGCTCGAAGCGGTCCATCAGGGGTGCCCAGAGAAACTTGAAGGTATAGGGCAAGCCCACCAAACTCAAAAAGCCAATGGTGGCAATGTCCACCCCTGACACGCTCAGCCAAGCCTGCATAGCCTGCCCGGTCAATGCCAAGGGCAAGCCCGAGGCAAAGCCCAACACCAGCACCACGACGAGGTGGTACCACGAGACCCGCGCCACAGGTGCTGGGGTCGTGCTCACAGCACCCTCCGCGAGGGCATAAAACAGCGGGCACGCATACCGAGATACAAATTCATCAACATAGAGATGAAGTATGGCACGCCCGATAGCGGGATTTACTTAACTTTACGCACGGGTTAGGTGTGCGCTACAGGCAGAAGAATACAAGTCGCTAGACTGTTGCTATGCGCCCTACCCTATTGATGATTGAAGACGATGCCCGCCTGGCGGGCATGGTGTCTGAATTCTTGGAACAAAACGGCTATGGCGTGAGCCATGCAAGCAATGGGCTCAGCGGCTTGGAGCACCTCGGCAATCCACCGAACGGGCTTAGACCCGATTTGGTGATTTTGGACCTGATGCTGCCCGACATGGACGGCCTAGAAGTGTGCCGCCGCCTGCGCTCGCTGCCGCATGCGGTAGCCCACACGCCTATTTTGATGCTCACCGCCAAGGGTGACCCGATGGACCGCATCATTGGCTTGGAAATGGGCGCTGACGACTACCTGCCCAAGCCCTTCGAGCCGCGTGAGTTGCTGGCCCGCATTCGCGCCATTTTGCGGCGGCGGCAAGAAAGCCCCCAAACCAATGGCAAAGCCCTGCGCTTTGGCTCGCTGGCGATTGACCGGGACGCGCGCACCGTCACCGTGGCAGACGCAGTGTGTGAACTCACCTCCTACC
>JBIIYT010000179.1:0-5434 GCA_044346675.1 Rhodoferax sp.
GGGTTGCCTGCAGGATAGGTATCGAGATGGTCGTTAACAATCAGCGTCGGTCCGTCTCCTTCGCCCTTCCAAGTTCCAATCACGTTTGGCCGCCCTGGGACCTTGGCGTGCAACTCCACCTCCAATCCAAGCGCCCGAAGCTTACCCGCCACACAAAGTGCAATTTTTTCTTCAGACCCGGAGGGCATGTCAGGGTCAAGGGGGTTTTCCGAGTCCGGCTGACCGGTTACCACCAGTTCGCTGGTCAATGTTAGCCACGCTTCGTAAGTAACTGCAGAAACGATTTGTTGCTCAATTGAGTTTAGGTTAGTCATGTCTGGTTAGCGGTAAATTGAAATATGGGATTTGGCGCCAGAACTCCGTCATCGCAGGCGGCGCCTATCGTCTCGAATTTGGTTCGGCTTACTTTCTTTCAGCGGCCATTGTCTTTAGCAACGGAGCGGTATTGAACAGCTTTGTCCACTCTTTAGGTACTTCCTTAATGCGCTTTTCTGATACCAGGAAGGCAGCGATTCCCTGCAGGTGCTTCATCAAGCGGGAATCAAGTTCTTTTCCTGGCGCGCCCATGAAGTCGGCCGTGATAAGCTGTTCAAAGCTGGGGTTGCTTGCGGTTTGGCGTGCAATCAGCGCATCAAATTCGTCTGGCGTTTGGCCGATTCGAGTTGCTTCGTACTGACGAACGTTCTTTGGATTGGCGAGGTAATCGCGCTGAGCTTGTCGCCATGCGCGCAGGAATGCCTGAAGTGTTTCCGGTTTTTCTTGAGAGAGAGCGTTTTGCCCAACCCACACGCCGCCGGTAATCATTCCGAGAGATTTCGTGGTAGCCAGCACTGTCCCACCGTTTTTCTCGATGATGCCGATGTTTGGCTCCCAGGTAAATGCTGCGTCGATCTGCCCGGCGACGTAAGCGGCCGGCATATTGGCTGGAGGTAGGTTAACTACTGTGACGTCCGCTTGACTGAGGCCAGCCTGGGCCAGCGCATTCAGCAGATGATAGTGACTGGAAGAACCCACTGATGCGCCAATCTTCTTGCCCTTTAAGTCCTTGACGGATTTTGCGCCCGTAGCCGGATTCACTGCGAGACGGATGTTGGTGAAATCGAGACGCTCCATCATCAGGATTTCAATCGGCAAACCATTGGAATAGCCCGTGACCGATGGGAACTCGCCCATCCAAGCCATGTCTATTTCATTGGATGCCAAGGCCGGAAGCATGGCCGGTCCGGCAGGAAACGGCATCAGGGTTACGTTCAGCTTCTGCTTTTCGAATAGGCCTGCTTTGATGGCATACGTTAAGAGAACATTTACTTCGGCTGTTTGATAGCCAATGCGAAGCGGCATGCTTTGGGCCAAAGCAGCAGAGATACCTATACAAAAAAGCAAAAAGGCCCCAGTGAGACGACGGTACATGACAAACTCCATTTCAAAGTTAAGAAAGAGTACAACTTGTTATAACAAGTTGGGTTATGTGTTAGCAATGACTGTGCCAGCCCTAAAAGTAACTTGATAGATTTCAAAGAACCTGATTACCATTGAATGCATTTAAGGAAGTTTTTTATAGTACGAGGCACTGTTTAGCTGGGGAAGGAGCTGCAGCATTACGAAAAAACTTGCCATCGAGCGATCGAGAATCGATACCAAATACTGATAGAGGCTGACGCTGTACTGCCCAAAAATTGAACTCATCACGAGCAAGCTTGGTGCCAATCAGCACCAAGCTTGTGCGCCTTGCGAAACCAAAAGATTAGATGATTGGTTTTGGTGCAAACCAAGGGGTGCTTCGGATAATTCATTGATAACAGGTGGCGCGCGCTTTGCCTGTCGGCATAAAAACGCCGCATCGCATGAACTAAATGAAGTGAAAATGGGTTTGCTTGTAAGAAGTGTTACCCACGGACTACTTCGTCGCCTATGCTTGCAATGGCCGGAGAGTGTGCCCGTCATGCATTGCCGTGCCATGGTAGTGACGGCGGCGCACTTCAGATATAACGTCTTCCCGTGTCTGCCGGGGCGCCAGTGCGCGCTAAACACCACAAAAACGGGTATTGGTGACCGACCGCTCACCCCGCTGCCGAGACAATCGCCGCGTGGAATTCATCCGCTCCAGCCGACTCGCATGACAACATATACTTGACTAATTGATTGAATATCGATAAACTATATGTTATGACAAAGGCCTCCCCCGCACTAACGCAAATGCCCCCCTCCACCACTGCCGCCCTCGCGCAGCTAGGCGCAGACTTGGGCGTGGCGCGGCTGCGGCGCAAAGAGTCGCTCAAAACCTGGGCCAAGCGCATGGGGGTGAGCGTGCCTACGCTGTTGCGCCTAGAAGCGGGCGAGTCCAGTGTGAGCCTGGGCGTGCTGGCCACCGCTCTGTGGTTGATAGGCCGCGACGCAACACTGGCAACCCTGGCCACGCCCAAAGAAGACCGTGGCGCGCTAGAGCTAGATGTGCGCCAGGCCGAAACCCTGGGCCAAAACCGCGTGCGCGCCACGGCACAGGCCAAGCTCAAAAGGGCTGAACGGGCCGCCGCACGGCAACAAAGGCCCAGCCTATGAAGCACGACAAGCTGTACCTGTGGTACCTAGCCGACCCCGCTGCACCACGCTACGTGGGCGCTCTGCGGCTGGTGGATGCGGGCAAGGGTGTATCTTTGCAATACGGGACCCAGTGGCTTGCCACAGGCTTCCCCTTGAGCGAAGACCTGTTACTGGTAGACATGGAGCACCTGCCGCGCTGGAAGGGCATGGCTGCGGGTGCGGTGGACGACGCGCGCCCTGACCGATGGGGGGAGCGCGTTATTCAATACATAGACAAGCCTGCGCGCTTGTCCCTCATGGAGTATTTGTTTTATGCGGGTGACGACCGCTTTGGTGCGCTGGGCGTGTCCACATCGGCCGAAGCCTACCTGCCGCGCCCCAAGAGCCCACTGCCACGGCTGGCGCAGGCCCAACAGCTGAGAGAAGTAGTCCACAAGGTCAGCGCCAAAGAGCCGGTGAGCGATGCCCAGCGACAGATGCTGGCCGCAGGCGGCAGTTTTGGTGGGGCCAAACCCAAAGCGCTGATTGATATAGACGGCGAGCAGTGGGTGATCAAGTTCTTCAACAACGAGCCTATCGACGTGCCACTCATAGAGCACGCGTCGATGACGCTGGCCAAACTCTGCGGCATCACCGTGGCCGATACGCAGGTGGTGCCACTCATGGGGGAGCGCGCGCTGGCGGTGCGTCGTTTCGACCGGGTGGGCCGCATGCGCCTCCACTGCATATCGGCAGGCACCGCACTGCGCGCGCAGACGGTGGCCGGGCAGGAGCCCGAGCTGGGCTACCCGAGCCTGGCGCAACTGCTGCGCCGCGCAGGCGTGGCCGACGATGGGCAAAACTTGCTGGACATGCAGGAACTGTTTCGCCGCATGGTGTTTAACATTTTGATTGACAACACCGATGACCATGAGAAAAACCACGCGCTGATGGTGGTGGCCCCCACACGGCAGGGAAAGTACCGCCTGGCCCCGGCCTACGATGTGCTCACCACCAACTCAGGCCAGGGCTACCAAGAGTTCATCGTGGGTACTGACCAGCGGGACTCCACCCTGGCCAATGCCATGTCGCAGTGCGAACTGTTTGGCTACACCCCTTCGCAGGCTGCAACCGAAGTGCTGCGCGTCATTACCGTGGTGGATGGATGGCGCACGCACTTTGCGGCATGCGGCGTGTCGCATGCAGACCTAGAGAGCCTAGCGCAGCGCATAGATGGAGACCAGTTGCTGGCCCAGCGGCAAACCTTCACCGCCGCAGACTATGCAGCCCCTGCGCGCGCACGGCGCAAGAGCCCGTTTACCAAGTAGTGGTGGGGCACACCTTCTATTGATTTTTCTTGGCAATCTCATTTCCAACGTAGCCACCGCCCACCGCACCCGCAATGGTGGCTAGGGTTTTGCCGTCGCCCCTGCCAAACTGGCTGCCCAGCACGCCACCAATGACCGCACCTAGGCCGATGCCCACAGGGCTATTGCGCGCTACAGGTGCAGGGGCGGGCTGTGATACCGGTTGTGGGTATTGAACTTGGGGTTGTGCTTGCTGTGGTTGCGCTTGGGCGTACACAGGCGCATTTTTTCTGACTGCTACAACTGCTTTTGTAGGTGCCGCTACAGCAGGAGCTGCCGTGTGCACTGCGTCTGCGGACAGTGCATGCGAATTGGGCAATATGCCAGTCAAAGCGGCCACGCCCAGCAAGCTCACCAAGGTGACAGACACCGCAGCGCCTGCCATGAGGGGGTGGATGCGGCGGGTAATTTGTGTCAAATTCATTGAATGCTCCGTTCAGTAATCCGCCATGTGGCGTAGTTACACAACGCGTGAGCTGGCGGAAACGGTGTGTCGGCTTTGTGTCAAGTGTTAGCAGACGTAACGAAACCGAGTTTCTTATTTCGCAGCGCCCGAAAGTGCTGCGTTAAAAAACTCCACCACCGCGTCTTGATACTTGCTACCAAAGCGCGGCGTAAACGCCTCGATATGCCCACCACCTTCTACCGTGAGCAGTGTCTTGGGTTGTCCGGCTTTTTCCAACAGCTTGGCCGCATGCGCGTAGGGAATCACTTTGTCTGCCGTGCCGTGCAAGAGCAGCAACGGTATGGGGGCCAGATTAGCGATGTAGCGGTCTGCGCTATAGGTGTTGTCCACCAGCAGGCCTGCGCCAGAAATCTTGTCGCTGGCAATGGCTGAGTAGGAAGAGAAAGTGGCCTCTACAACAATGGCCTTCACACCCGCACGGTTGCCCGAGCCCACCACAGCTATGGCGTTGGTGCCGCCCAGGCTTTGGCCGAGCACCAGCAAGCGGGTGGGGTCCACATCGGTACGGGTGCGCACATAGTTGAGCGCGGCGTTGGAATCTTCAAACACGCCTTTGGGCTCGGGGCTGCCTGCCGACTCGCCATAACCGCGGTAGTCGAACACAAACACGTTAAACCCGCGCTGCGCCAGCCACCCCACAAACTGCCAATGCGCTGACATGTTTTGTGCATTGCCATGAAAGTGCACCACCGTGCCCTTGGCATCTTTCGGGCTTGGGTAGCCTGTGGCGGGAATGAACCAGCCTGTGAGCGGGGTCGCATCGGCACTGGCAAATGAGACCTTCTCAAACTTCAGGCCAGCGTTGGCTGGCGTGCTGTACAGCACTCGATCTGGATAGTAAAAAGGGCTTGATATGCATGCTGTCAGGGATACGCAAATGCAACATATCAGCCACCGCCAATAAGCAAGGCAGCCAGACCTAGTGGTATTGGTGGTGTTGGGGGTGTAGCCGTGCGCAACCATGCAATAGGTATTCTTTCTACAGCATTTAACGATACACGCGCAGCAGCTGCCCACTATCCGTGAGCAAATAAATCCACCCATCTGGCCCCTGCTTGACCGCACGAATACGCTGGCGCAG
>JBIIYT010000180.1:0-5412 GCA_044346675.1 Rhodoferax sp.
GGGTAAAACCGTCAGTCTTGAAACGCTGCACGCGCCCGCCTTCGTGGTCCACACAAATGAGCAAGTCGGCTCGCAATTTTTTGATACTGCGACACAACGCAGTGAGTTGCTCGCGGTTTTGCCAATTACGAGCAAACAAGATGAGACCGCCCACCAAGGGGTGCGCTAGGCGCTCGCGGTCAGTTTTGGACAAGGTCAAACCGGCAATGTCGATGATGAGGGGGGCGTGTTGGGTCATAAATTCTTTGATATTGCTATTATTTTGCTAGCTACATGCGGCTATTGTAAGAGGGCTACTTGCCTATTTTCTCTGTAAAAACTCGGCGAACAAGGGGTCGTCCACGGTGAGACCGCTGGCATTTTTAGACAAAAGGCCACTGCGTTTCAACTTCTCTATGGAGGAGCGAACTTTAGAGATAGTCGGTTTCGAGCCGGGAATGGTTTCCAGCATTTTGAGTGTGCCCTGGCTCAGCGGCGCATGGCCTTTGGCAATCGCCATCAACACACCTTGCTCGAATGCATCCACCGAATTGAGCAGTGCGCGCCACATGGCCACTTGGTGGTCGCTATTCATGTAGTTGGCAATACCGCGCGGCACGTCTGTAATACCCTCTGCCGACATGGCCTTGACCATATCGCGCATGAGTGCGGGTTTGAAACCGATTTTTTGGAAACCTTCACGCAAGGCAGCCAGCTCCAGTTTTTTGCCTTTATGGACATGGGCAAAGTGCTTGGCCAAGAGGCTCAAAAACTCATTGCCTAAAAACGGAAAATCGAGCATTTGCGCAAACTGGTACATCGGTGCGCCGGCAGTATTCATCAGGCGTGCCAAGTCCTCTTGGGATGACCCGGTAAATACGGCGCACACCTCTGCACGGCGCTTGTGCAGTACGGCACGCAAACTGGCGATCATGGAAACGCCATCGGGCACTTCGGCCATGATTTGCACTTCGTCCAGCATCAGCAACACAGCACCCTTGTGCAGCTTAGCCAAGCGTGAAATCAAGGCATCCAAGCGCAGCGCAGGCGGTTGGGGCAGCGCACGGCGCTGGGGCTCGTCCCCTAGGTCAAGACTAGCCCCGAGCAAGCCCACTCGTTTGACGGGTGTTTGACCGACCTTGCCTAGCGCACTGGCCGGTACCAGCAAATCGTCCAAGGCCTCTTCCAACGCATGGTTGATCGCGTCCAGCGGCGCAGATTTGTGCAGCCACAAGTCTGCATACACCGGCAGCAAACCTGCTTGCTTTGCTTGTGGTGCTAGGTCGTTGTCCAGAAAAAAGGTTTTTCCCACACGCCTGGGGGCAAACAAGGCTAGGGGCCTGCCAGGCTGTGCCTGTAAGAGCGCTAGGTAGCTCTTGGCAATAACAGGGCGGCGTACCTCGATATCGTCAAATGTCTTCATGGCACCATTGTCGCGAATTGTCGTAAAACTAGCAATTGCTGTTTTTGCGACAGATTACGACACTACTGGGTTGGTACTTTCTGCCAGGCAAAAGCTGGCGGCGTAGTCGGTCTCGTCAGTCACGCTCACATGAAAAGTGAGTCCGCGCGCGGCGCACCACTCTTTCAACGCCCCGTGCAGCACGATATAGGGCGCACCACTAGGGTGGTTGGCAATTTCGCAGCTGCGCCAGGTCATGGGCATACGCATGCCCAACCCAATGGCTTTGCTAAAGGCTTCTTTGGCACTAAAGCGTGTGGCCAAGTAGCGCACACCGCGCTCAGCGGAGCGCTTGCTACGGGCTTGCCATACGGCGTACTCTGCCTCACTCAGCACCCGCTTGCCAAAACGCTCGCCAAACTTGGTCAGGCTTTCTTTGACTCGGCGTACATCGCAAATGTCGGTACCTATCCCATAAATCATGCGGTCTCCAAACGCTTGAGGTAAGCGTGCACGGTGGCGCTGTAGCCCATCTCGAGCGCATCAGAGATCAGCGCATGCCCGATAGACACTTCTCGCACGCCGGGCACGTGCTGCACAAAGGCGGCAAGGTTATCCAAATTCAAATCATGCCCTGCGTTCACGCCCAAGCCCACATCCAACGCAGCCTGGGCGGCACTGGCAAAACGTGCCAGCTGTGCGCTCTGCGCAGGGGTGCCCCATGCGGCGGCATAGGGTTCGGTGTAGAGCTCCACCCGGTCTGCGCCCACCGCCTTGACTGCGGGCATGGCTTGGGCATCTGCATCCATAAAGAGGCTCACCCGCAGGCCCAAGGCATGGCACTCTTCAATCACAGGGCGAAGCCGCGCGGCGTCAGCCGGGAAACTCCAGCCACTGTCGCTGGTGAACTGGCCTTCGCTATCGGGGACAAAGGTGACTTGGTGCACGGGCAACTTGCGGGCAATCAAATCGCGCACACAGTCCATGAGGTTGTGAAAGGGGTTGCCTTCCACATTGAATTCACGGTCGGGCCAAGCTTTGAGCAGCTCTGCCAAATCAATCACATCGTGGGCACGAATGTGGCGGGCATCGGGGCGTGGATGCACGGTAATGCCAGCAGCACCAGCCTGCAGGCACAAAGAGGCGGCACGGGTGACACTGGGGATGCCCAGATGCCTGGTGTTGCGCACCAAGGCCACTTTATTGAGATTAACCGAGAGGTGAGGCAAAAGAGGGGTCATAAAGATTGGATATCAATCATCATCTGGCGGGTGCGCAGCGTTTTTACCCCACAATGGTAGTGCAGCAGGTTGCGCAGTTGGGGTTTGATCTCAGCCATCACCGCGGCACAGGCGCGCAGTGTGGCCGTAAAGGGCGTTGTATCTTGCACGGCATCCTGCAACGCGGTCCACTGCGTGCCGCTCAGAAAGCTACGGTCGTCTGCATGGGTTTGGCGCAAGCCGCCTTCGGGCACCAGGGTGTAGTGGGCATCGGGCTGCAGGGCGCGCAGGGTCATGGTTTGGACATCCAACTGGGGCAGCAATCCAATCTCACGCAATAGCAGTAGCTCAAAGGTGCGCAGCGCGGTCTGCAGCACTTCCCCATGTTCGCTGGCAATCACCTGCACCACATTGGCGTACACATCAAATAAGGCAGGGTGTGGATCGTCCCGCGCAAGTAAAGTGAGCAGCAACTCATTCAGGTAGTAGCCTGAAAGCAGCGCGTCCCCCGTGGGCATGACGTGGCCGCCCTGCCATTCGGCGCTTTTAAGAGTGCGGATTTCAGCGTCGCCCCCATAGGCCACATGCAAAGGCTGCAAAGGCAACAAAATGGGCCGGAAACTGGAGCTTGGTCGCTTAGCCCCTTTGGCCACCAAGGCAATGCGGCCATAGTGGCGAGTGAACACTTCCAAAATTAAACTAGACTCGCTCCAGTCGTAGCGGTGCAGTACGAAGGCGGGCTCGTCAGAGATGCGCTTAGTCGCCACGGGCGGCTAACCCAAGCCGGCTATTGATAGCCGAACGAGCGCACCCGCGCTTCGTCATCGGCCCAACCAGAGCGCACTTTCACCCACAGCTCTAGGAACACTTTGGAGTCCGTGAGCTTTTCCAGTTCCACGCGGGTTTCCATGCCAATGCGCTTGATGCGCTCGCCCTTGTCGCCAATGACCATCGCCTTGTGTCCGTCGCGCTCCACCACAATGGTGGCGGCAATCCGCAGCAGGCGCTTTTGGCCTTTCTTCTGTGGCGGCTCTTCTTCGAACTTGTCAATCACCACGGTAGAGGTGTAGGGCAGCTCGTCGCCCGTCAGGCGGAAGAGTTTTTCGCGCACCAGCTCGCTGGCCAAAAACTTCTCGCTGCGGTCGGTGAGCTCGTCTTCGGCGTACCACCAAGCTTGCTGGGGCAGAAATTTTTCGCAAATGCCCAAAAGGCGTTCAATGTCTTTGGCATTTTTAGCCGACATGGGCACATACTCGGCAAAGGCATGCTTGGTCTGCATGTCTTGCAGCCACGGGGCAATATCACCACGGCGGTGCACATTGTCTAGCTTGTTGGCAATGAGCAGGGTAGGAATGTCTTTACCCAAGAGTTTCAGCACCCGGGCATCGGCAGGGGTAAAGCTGCCCGCCTCCACCACAAACAAAATCAAATCCACATCAGCCACCGCACCCACTACAGTTTTATTGAGTGATTTGTTCAGCGCATTGCCATGCAGAGTTTGAAAACCCGGCGTATCTACAAACACAAACTGGGTCGCACCCACGGTGTGCATGCCGGTAATGCGATGGCGCGTGGTTTGCGCTTTGCGCGAGGTAATGCTAATCTTTTGCCCCACCAAAGCGTTGAGCAAGGTAGATTTACCGACATTGGGCTTGCCCACAATGGCCACCAAACCACAGCGCTGGTCGGCAGACGGAGTGCCCGGCGCTGCCATCTTGGGCGTGCTTTTAAGCAAGCCTTCGAGCATGCTGTCCAGATCCTCTTGGATGTCAGCTGGGCTGGAATCTGCCGTCGCAGTGCTTGGTTTT
The DNA here is from genome assembly GCA_044346675.1 of Rhodoferax sp. Classification (GTDB taxonomy): domain Bacteria; phylum Pseudomonadota; class Gammaproteobacteria; order Burkholderiales; family Burkholderiaceae_C; genus Allorhodoferax. The sequence goes on from JBIIYT010000180.1 coordinate 4,410, forward strand.
TTCGAAGTCATTAAGGGGCTTTTGTCTTAAGGGTTTGCAGCATGGCAGCCGCAGCGGCCTGTTCAGCCGCACGGCGTGAGCCACCAATGCCGCGCTCGGTGAGCTGCAAAGCAGGTATCTCACACTCCACATCAAAGCTTTGCTTGTGTGCAGCACCAATGGTGCCAACTACGCTGTACAAGGGCAACTTCATCTTGCGGCCCTGCAGCCACTCTTGCAATTCTGTTTTAGCATCTTTACTGATAGCTTGCATCTCGGGGTTGATTTCCACCGCTTTGAACAATCGGTGTACTAGCGCCTGCGCTGCGGCAAAACCTGCGTCCAGATACACTGCACCGATCACAGCTTCTAGCGCATCGGCCAAGATAGAAGGCCTCTTTTGTCCGCCGGACTGCATCTCACCCTCACCCAGCTTTATCACTTCAGGCAACCCCAAGCCGACGGCCAGTTGGTGCAGGGTGTCTTGTTTTACTAGGTTGGCACGCACACGCGACAAATCGCCCTCAGGCAAAGAAGACAAGCGGGAATACAAAAGATCCGAGACGGCTAGGCTCAGTACCGAATCACCCAAAAACTCAAGGCGTTCGTAATGGTCGACAGAAAAGCTACGGTGGGTCAGCGCCCGCGCCAGCAATGCGGGGTCGGAGAAAACATGTTGCAAGCGGTCTTGCAACTCCACCATGCTTTTGTTCACCTTATTTAGAGCGGCCAGCGTATTTGAGGGTGAGATAGGCGGGCCCAACAAGGTGAATTTCGCGCTGATAGGCAAAACTGACCACTACTTTTTCACCCTCTTTGGTGATCTCTAGGTCCTTACCACTAATGGATTTAATGTTGTCGATAGCTGCCGCCTTATCAAAAATCGTGCGGGCGTCTGCCACAGTTTCGGATTGCTTGGCCTTGTCTGCAGCCTTGGAGATAGCTTGGTATTCCATCACTGTCGGGAAGATCTGCGCCGCCACGACACCGGCCATAGCCAGCAAAGACGCGACGATTACCAAAC
>JBIIYT010000181.1:0-5410 GCA_044346675.1 Rhodoferax sp.
TGGAATGTGCCAATGTCCACCTCGTAGTCGTTGCGGGTGTCTACCAGCACCACGTCGGGGTCTGCAATGAGCGCGTTCCAGTCGGTTGGTTTCACATAGGTGCCCGCCATGTGGGTGGGGCTGATGCCGGGTACACCCATGGTGACGATTTCTTTTTTCAGGCGCACTTTCATTCGGTAAAAAGGTGCCTTGTCGGTGAACGATTCTTTGTGCTGCAAATCAGCCAGCAGGGGGTCGCTGCGCAAATGGGCCAGCACGGCGTGCACATCCGCAGGCGCACCGGCTATGGTGCTGTTGATGCCTTCGCGGGCCAGCAGTATCAGCCCTTTGACGTGGTGCTGTTCACACAGTGCGAGCAGCGGCGCTTTGCGCTGTGCAAAGTCGGGCAGGTCTACAAACTTGTAGAAAGCGGCGGTGAGGTAGTGCGCTGGAGTCATGGCGCTATTTTGCCTGCACCCGTTGCATCAGCCACATGCTAAGCAGGCCACACCGAGCCATGCTCCGGCACCACGGCGCGCCAGCCAAGTTCATGTTGAATGCGCGCACGCAGAATGTCGGCCGCAGGCGGTTCGCCGTGCACCACATACACCTGGTCAGGCGCTTGCGGCATGCCGCGCAGCCAGTGCAATAGTTGCCCCGCATCCGCATGCGCGGAGGCCGATTGCAGTTGCACCACCTCGGCTTGAACCGCTACATCGCGGCCATGAATGCGCACCGTTTTTGCTCCACGGGCCAAGGTGTCGCCACGGGTGCCGGGTGCTTGGTAGCCGGTGAGGATGACCATGTTGCGGTGTTTGCCCGCATGCTGCTCTAGGTGGTGCAACACGCGGCCCCCCGTGGCCATGCCGCTGGCCGCCAGGATGACCATGGGCCCGTGGCGCGATGCCAGTGCTTTGGATTGGTCGATGTTGGTCACCATGGTGGCGCAGTGGGTCATAGCATGCACTTCTTTGGCGCTGAGGCGGTGTTCCCCTGGGTGGTTTTCATAAAGATGGGTGGTGTGCACGGCCATGGGGCTGTCTAAAAACACCGGCAGTGCGTGCGGTATGGCGTGGCGCGCCTTGAGTTGGGCAATGGCATGCAGCAGCGCTTGTGCACGGCCTACGGCAAACACGGGCACCACCGCCACACCGCCGCGTGCGGCCAAGCGCTGTAGTGCGGGGGCGAGTTCTGCCTGAATGTCTTCTGCCGGGTGGGTGCGGTCGCCGTAGGTGGATTCGATGAGCACGGTGTTGGCGTTGGGGGCTCTCTCGGGTGGGTTCATCAGGGTGTCGTCAGGGCGGCCCAAATCGCCGGAGAACAAAATGCGCCGCCCCGCCACTTCCAGCAGCACACTAGACGCGCCCAGTATGTGGCCCGCTTCACGCAGGCTCACGCGCCAGCCGGGGATAGGCTCGAAGGTGGCCCCCTGGGCCTTGGCCTTGATCAAAGGCAGGCAGTCCAGCGCGTCTTGGCGGGTGTACAGGGGCAGGGCAGGGGTGTGTTTGGAAAAGCCATGGCGGTTGGCAAAGGCGGCGTCTTCTTCCTGGATATGGCCGCTGTCGGGCAGCAAGATGCTGCACAAGTCGCGGGTGGCCTTGGAGGCATACGCAGGCCCTGCAAAACCTTGCTTGACCAAAAGCGGCAAATAGCCGCTGTGGTCTAGGTGTGCGTGGGTGAGCACCACGGCATCTACCTGCCCAGGTGCAATCGCAATAGGATTCCAGTTGCGCAGGCGTAGCTGCTTGTACCCTTGAAAAAGCCCGCAGTCCACCAGCAAACTGCGCCCTGCGTGGCGCACCAAGTATTTAGAGCCGGTAACGGTGCTTGCGCCGCCCCAAAAAGAAATGTCAACGCCCATGGTGTGTTGCTTGCCTGTGCAGCGGCACTGCGCCCGTGGCACAAAAAAAAGCCGCCTCGTCGTTTATAGACGTGGCGGCTTGTTTGTGCAGGGCACTATGGCCGAACTTTGATTTACATCAACTGAATAAATTTTTCAGTTTGTCGGTCCAACTGTCTCCGCTGGGGGAGTGCTTACCGCCGCCCTTTTTGAAGGATTCGCCCAATTCGCGCAGCAGCTTGCGCTGGTGCTCGCTGAGCTTGACCGGGGTTTCCACCGCAATATGGCAATACAAGTCCCCAGGGTAGCTGGAGCGCACGCCCTTGATGCCTTTGCCACGCAAGCGGAACTGCTTGCCCGTTTGGGTGCCTTCAGGAATATCAATAGCCGCTTTGCCCGCCAAGGTAGGCACATCAATCTCGCCGCCGAGCGCGGCGGTGATGATGTTGATGGGCACAGAGCAGTGCAGGTCATCTCCGTCGCGCTCGAAAATCTCATGCTTTTTGATGCGCAACTCAATGTATAAGTCGCCGGGTGGCCCACCGTTGGTGCCCGGCTCGCCATTGCCAGCGCTGCGAATGCGCATGCCTGCGTCAATGCCTGCGGGGATTTTGACTTCCAGCGTTTTTTGCCGTTTGATCTTGCCCTGGCCCTGGCATGCAATGCAGGGCTCGGGTATGACCTTGCCTGAGCCACGGCAGGTGGGGCAGGTTTGCTGCACGCTGAAAAAGCCTTGGCGCATTTGCACCGAGCCCGCGCCATTGCAGGTACCGCAGGTTTTGACCTGGGTGCCCGGCTTGGCGCCAGAGCCCTTGCATACCTCGCAGTTGTCCCAGCTGGGAATGCGAATTTGTGCGTCCTTGCCACGCGCGGCTTCTTCCAGCGTTATCTCCATGGCGTAGCTCAGATCGCCACCACGGAACACTTGCCTGCCACCCGCACCGGAGCGGCCCCGTTGCTGGCCAAACATGTCGCCAAAAATATCGCCAAAGGCGTCGGCAAACCCACCGTAGCCTTCGCCACCGGGGCCGCGCATATTGGGGTCTACACCGGCGTGGCCATGTTGGTCATAGGCGGCGCGCTTCTTCTCATCAGACAACATCTCGTAAGCCTCTTTGGCCTCTTTGAATTTGTCTTCGGCCACTTTGGAGCTGTCACCCTGATTGCGGTCAGGGTGGTGCTTCATCGCCAATTTGCGATACGCCTTTTTGATCTCTTCCTCAGAGGCGTTTTTGGTAACACCCAGAGTTTCGTAATAGTCTCTTTTGGCCATGTTTTATTTGCGCCAATGAATGGGCTCATCTACAACACAAAAGCCGCGCTGATGCACACATGGTGCCCAGCGCGGCGCGTTTTAGCGGGTGTTTGACGCCAGCGCTTTAGCTCTTTTTGACTTCTTTGACTTCGGCGTCCACGATGTTGTCGTCATCCGCGGGCTTGGACGATGCCTGCGCAGCGTCCCCTGCGGGGCCAGCGTCGCTGCCAGCGGCCTCGGCCGCTTCCTTGGCTTGCTTGTCAGCGTACATCTTTTCGCCCAGCTTTTGGCTGGCGGCCATGAGGGCGGCGTTTTTGTCGGTCACGGCAGTTTTGTCGTCGCCCTTGATCGCGTCTTCCACTTCCTTGATGGCGGCTTCGATCTTTTCTTTCTCGCCAGCTTCGAGCTTGTCGCCGTACTCGGCCAGGCTCTTCTTCACGCTGTGCACGTTGGCATCGGCCTCGTTTTTGGCCTGCACCAATTCCAGCTTTTTCTTGTCATCTGCCGCGTTGAGTTCGGCATCTTTCACCATTTGCTGAATTTCAGCTTCGGTCAGACCCGAGTTGGCCTTGATGGTGATTTTGTTTTCTTTGCCGGTGCCCTTGTCTTTGGCGCCCACGTGCAAAATACCGTTGGCGTCAATGTCAAAAGACACTTCAATTTGCGGTGTGCCGCGTGCTGCGGGTGGAATGCCCTCCAAGTTGAACTCACCCAACATTTTGTTGGCGGTGGCAATTTCACGCTCACCTTGGAACACCTTGATGGTGACCGCAGGCTGGTTGTCGTCTGCAGTCGAGAAGGTTTGGGCAAACTTGGTCGGGATGGTGGTGTTCTTGGTGATCATCTTGGTCATCACACCACCCAGGGTTTCGATACCCAAGGACAGCGGTGTTACGTCCAGCAAGAGCACGTCTTTGCGGTCACCAGAGAGCACCTGGCCTTGAATAGCAGCACCTACGGCTACTGCTTCGTCAGGGTTTACATCTTTGCGTGGCTCTTTGCCAAACAGCTCTTTCACCTTTTCTTGCACCTTGGGCATGCGGGTCATGCCGCCGACCAAGATCACGTCGTGAATGTCGGATGCAGACACGCCAGCATCTTTCAACGCGGTGCGAATCGGGGCAATAGTGCGCTCAATCAACTCTTCCACCAAAGACTCCAGCTTGGCGCGGGTGAGCTTGATGTTCAAGTGTTTAGGGCCTGATGCATCGGCCGTCACGTAGGGCAGGTTGATGTCGGTCTGCGCGCTGCTAGAGAGCTCAATCTTGGCTTTTTCAGCGGCTTCTTTCAGGCGTTGCAGGGCCAACACGTCTTTGCCCAAATCTACGCCTTGTTCTTTTTTGAACTCGGCAATGATGAAGTCAATCACGCGCTGGTCAAAGTCTTCACCACCCAAGAAGGTGTCGCCGTTGGTGGAGAGCACTTCGAATTGTTTTTCACCATCCACGTCGGCAATCTCGATGATGGACACGTCAAACGTGCCGCCACCCAAGTCGTACACCGCAATCTTGCGGTCGCCTTTTTCGTTCTTGTCCAAACCAAAAGCCAGTGCGGCGGCAGTGGGTTCGTTGATGATGCGTTTGACATCCAAGCCTGCAATGCGGCCTGCATCTTTGGTGGCTTGGCGCTGTGCGTCGTTGAAATACGCGGGCACGGTGATGACCGCTTCGGTTACTTCTTCGCCCAGGTAATCTTCGGCGGTTTTTTTCATCTTGCGCAACACATCGGCGCTTACTTGCTGAGGTGCCATGCGGTTGCCGCGCACTTCCACCCATGCGTCGCCATTGTCGGCGGCGGCAATTTTGTAAGGCATCAGGTCGATGTCTTTTTGCACTTCTTTTTCAGCGAATTTGCGGCCAATCAGGCGCTTCACCGCGTACAAGGTGTTTTTGGGGTTGGTAACCGCTTGGCGCTTGGCCGATGCGCCCACCAGCACTTCGCCGTCTTCTTGGTACGCAATGATGGACGGGGTGGTGCGCGCGCCTTCGGCGTTTTCGATCACTTTGGGCGTGTTGCCTTCCATGATGGCCACGCAGCTGTTGGTGGTGCCGAGGTCAATACCGATGATTCTTCCCATGATTTACTCCTGCTAATTGTGAAAAATTGAATATGTTTGAAATGCGGGTCGATAGACCAATTTCAAGTGGCTGCTATGGCTCTTATTTAGGGGCTGACACGGTAACTAGTGCCGGGCGCAGGACGCGGTCTGCAATGGAATAGCCCTTTTGCAGCACGCTCACCACACCGCCAGCCTCCAGCTCCGACGGCACCACGCTGATAGCTTGGTGTTGGTGGGGGTCGAACTTGGTGCCCGCTGCTGGGTTGATTGCGATAAC
>JBIIYT010000182.1:0-5390 GCA_044346675.1 Rhodoferax sp.
CGCAGCAACGCCAGCAAGATCAGCCACGTCATTCGGAAGGCTTTTGCGGGTGAGGCGCTGCAAATTCCAACGGAGTTACAAGCCTATGTGACGCAGGCTCCGTTGGCCGATCTGTTGGAGTTTGGGCGGGTGGAGTTTGATGCGGTGGTGTCGTTGACGGTGAATGCGAAAGTTTCTTCGAAAACCAGTAAGTGGCCATTAGTAAAGCTCGAAGATATTGCGGAAATTCAATCAGGTGGAACGCCAGACTCTACGAATCCAAGTTATTGGGACGGCGGTATTTACTGGGCAACGCTTGCCGATACAAAAGAAAAATACTTGAACTCTACACAGAGAACAATTTCAGAGGCAGGCCTTAAAAATAGCAGTGCCAAGCTATTACCTGTGAATACAGTCATTTTTTCCAGTAGAGCAACGATCGGCGAGGTCACGATTACGAAAGTGCCTGTAGCCACAAATCAGGGATACAAAAATTTTATTTGTGATTTGCAAAAAGTAACCCCAAATTTTTTATATGAAGTTTTGAAGTCTTGCGCAGGATATATTGCTGCGATGGCAGGAGGCATGACGTTCAAAGAAATTTCAAAAACGCAGATTGCCAATTTCAAAATTCCTCTTCCGCCCCTCAACATACAGCAAGAAATCGTTGCAGAGTGCGAGGCGGTTGATCAAGCGGTAGAAGTGGCGAAGGCAAGAATTGAGCAAGAGCTTCACCGCATCACGCGCAGTTTGGAAGATGCCTCGAAATCGAGCCAGAAAGATAAGCTGATCCATATCGCGCAGCGCGTATCAGACAGCATTGATCCACAGCAATATACCGGGCCGGTGAATTACTTTGGGCTTGAAAACATCGAAAGCCAAACCGGACAAAAAGTCGGCAGTACCGCCAGCACCTATAGCGCCATCAAAAGCACCAAAACCTGTTTCAAGGCGGGCGATGTGTTGTACGGCAAACTGCGCCAATTTGAACAAGGTTTATCTCGCCACAGAAGACGGTATTTGCTCGACGGACATTTATGTGCTGCGTTTTGCCAATGCCGCATTGGCCAATATTTTTGTGCACTATTTGCGCAGCAAGCCCTTTAACGATGCGGTGCTGAAAACGGTGAGCGGGCAACAATTACCCAGAACCTCTTGGACGGCAATGGGCCAAATACCCGTTCCGGTCTTCACTGCTGCGCAACAAACCGCATTGTTAGCGCAAGTCGCAGATGCCAACCAAACCATTGCAGCGGCCATGGCCACCATTGCCGCTGCCCCCACGCAAAAGCAAGCCATTTTGCAGAAGTATTTATGACCTCCCGCCCCATCGCCTCTGCACATGCAGCCTTGCCCCTGCACGAAACCGTGCGGCTGCTTCTGCTATCTGCCCAATCGCAGGTACGCCAATCAGTCAACACCGCTATGGTGCAGACCTATTGGAAGATTGGCCGCTTGATCGTGGAAGACGAGCAGGGTGGCGAGAAGCGGGCGGCATATGGGCAGCGGGTGCTGGCAGACTTGGGCGCAAAGCTTAGCGCGGAGTTTGGCGCAGGTTTTTCTCACACCAACCTCAAGTTATTTCGTCAGTTTTATCTGTCGTTTCCAAATAGTCACACAGTGTGTGACCAATCTGGTTTTGGGCGTTTGAGTTGGTCGCATTTCCGGGCGCTCATTCGCATCGACAACGAGTTAGTCCGTGATTGGTATGCCCGCGAAGCGGCCGAGCAAGGCTGGAGTGCGCGCGCCTTGGATCGGCCAATTGTCATCCTGTTTTTTCGTGGCGTTGGGCACGGGCTTTATGCGCAATGCATACCAAGAACCCGAAGCGGCAGAGGGTATGGGCGGCCGACAATTTCTGGTACTCCAGTATGCGGAGGTCGCCCATACCCTCTGCCGCGCAGCGCACGCCAGCAATTGTGATGCACATAGAAACAGCCAGACCAAGTGACAAGACAAAGACCAAGGTACCTATGACCGACCCAACCACTTTAGACCTATTGACCACTTCCCCCGGCGATAGCGACGACGAACTCAACCTTGCCACCTACGCCCAGCGTGCCTACCTAGAGTACGCCTTAAGCGTGGTCAAAGGCCGTGCCTTGCCCGATGTGTGCGACGGCCTCAAGCCCGTGCAGCGGCGCATTTTGTACAGCATGTCGCGCATGGGGCTGGGCTTTGGTGGTGCCAATGGCAACACCGGTGCCAAGCCCGTGAAAAGCGCGCGTGTGGTGGGCGATGTGCTGGGTCGCTTTCACCCGCATGGCGACCAGTCGGCCTACGACGCGCTGGTGCGCATGGCGCAAGACTTTTCGCAACGCTATCCGCTGGTGGATGGCCAAGGCAACTTTGGCAGCCGCGATGGCGATGGTGCCGCCGCCATGCGCTACACCGAGGCGCGCCTGGCCAAGATCACCAGTTTGCTGCTGGACGAGATTGACCAAGGCACCGTTGATTTTCAGCCCAACTACGATGGCTCTACCGAAGAGCCGCGTCAGTTGCCCGCGCGCTTGCCGTTTAGTTTGCTCAACGGTGCCAGCGGCATTGCCGTGGGCTTGGCCACCGAGATACCCAGCCACAATCTGCGCGAGATTGCCGATGCCTGCGTGGCCCTGATCAAAACCCCGGCGCTGCCAGATGCTGAGTTGTGGTCTTTGGTGCCCGGGCCCGACTACCCCGGTGGTGGTCAAATCATCAGCTCCAGCACAGACATTGCCGATGCCTACCGCACCGGGCGCGGCTCGCTCAAGGTGCGTGCTCGTTGGAAAATTGAAGACTTGGCCAGAGGCCAGTGGCAGCTGGTGGTGACCGAGCTGCCCCCGGGCGTGAGCAGCCAGCGCGTGCTGGAAGAAATTGAAGAGTTGACCAACCCCAAGGTCAAGACCGGAAAAAAAGCACTCTCACAAGACCAGCTCTTGCTCAAGGCCAGCATTTTGAACGTGCTGGATGTGGTGCGCGACGAGTCCAGCCGCAACGCACCGGTGCGTTTGGTGTTTGAGCCAAAAACCAGCCGCATACAGCAGCAAGAACTCATTACCGCGCTCTTGGCGCACACCAGTTTGGAAAGCTCTTCGCCCATCAACCTCACCATGATTGGACTGGACGGGCGGCCCGTGCAAAAGTCCCTGCGGCAAATGCTGCTGGAGTGGATTGCGTTCAGGGTCAGCACGATTGAGAAGCGCTCGCGCCATCGCCTAGGCAAGGTGCTGGACCGTATTCACATTTTGGAAGGCCGCCAGTTGGTGTTGCTCAACATCGACGAGGTGATTGCCATCATCCGCCAAGCCGACGAGCCCAAAGCGGCGCTCATGGAGCGCTTCAGGCTCTCAGACCGCCAGGCCGAAGACATCTTGGAAATTCGCCTGCGCCAACTCGCGCGCTTGGAGGCTATCAAGATCGAGCAAGAACTGTCCGAACTGCGTGACGAGCAAAAGAAGCTGGAAGAAATTTTGGGCAGCCCCGCCGCGTTGCGCCGCTTGATGGTGAAAGAGATTGAGGCGGACGCAAAAACCTTTGCCGACCCACGGCGCACGCTCATTCAAGCCGAGAAAAAAGTGGTGGCCGAAGTCAAAATTGTGGACGAACCGGTCACCGTAGTGGTGAGCCAAAAAGGCTGGGTGCGCGCGCGCACCGGCCACGGGCATGCGGCTGACAGCTTTGCCTTTAAGGCGGGCGACGGTTTGTATGGCACCTTTGAATGCCGCAGCGTGGACACCTTGCTGGCCTTTGGGTCCAATGGGCGCGTTTACTCCATTGCGGTGGCCTTGCTTCCGGGTGGCCGGGGCGATGGCCAGCCCGTCACCACGCTGCTGGAGCTGGAAGCGGGTACCCAACTGCTGTACTACTTTGCAGGCGCTGCCAATGCGTGGTTGCTGCTCAGCAGTTCTGCGGGCTACGGCTTCTTGGCAACGGTGGAGAACATGACTTCACGCCAAAAAGGTGGCAAAGCGTTTGTGACCTGCAATGCGGGAGAAACCCTGTGCCGCCCGTCCCCCGCCAACGTTTCACCTTTGGCACCGTCCACCCATGTAGCTTGTGCATCCACCGGTGGGCGCATTCTGACATTCGAGATTACCGAACTCAAACCCATGGCCAACGGCGGGCGCGGGCTCATGTTGATTGATCTGGAGGATAAAGACACCCTGGCCGGTGCCGCTGCCTACACACGCAGCGTGCGCATTGCAGGCATTGGGCGCGGTGGCAAAGAGCGCGAAGAGACCTTGGAGATACGCAGCCTGAACAACGCACGCGCTGCGCGTGGACGCAAGGGCAAGGCGGCGGATTTGGGCTTTAAGCCGGTGAGTGTGAGCCGAGTGGAGTAAAGCGGCTGAACAGCGAAGCGGCGTATCGCAGCTACGCCACGATTTTGGTGTGGGCTTTGCGATTGCGCTATGCCAGCGTGAGGGTTCACCGCCACAATGTGATGGCTGTCATCTGTTCAGGAGATCACCATGTCTTTCGTGTACCCCACCGCCCTCAAGGCCACGCTTCAAACATTTCACACTGCCTCCGGCAAGGCGGGCAAGTTTTATTCTCTGCCCGCCCTAGCCAAGCAGTTCCCCGCTATCCATCGCCTGCCCGTGTCGCTGCGCATTGTGCTGGAGAGCGTGCTGCGCAACTGCGATGGCCGCAAGATCACTGCGGACCACGTAGCGCGCCTAGCGCAATGGCAACCCAACGCTGAGCGTGCGGATGAAATTCCGTTTGTGGTCTCCCGTGTGGTGCTGCAAGACTTTACCGGCGTGCCCTTGCTGGCAGACCTGGCCGCTATGCGCAGCGTGGCGGTGCGTTTGGGTAAAGACCCCAAGCGCATAGAGCCCCTGGTGCCGGTGGACTTGGTGGTGGACCACTCGGTCATGGTGGACTACTACGGCCACAAAGATTCGCTGGACCTGAACATGAAGCTGGAATTCCAGCGCAACCGCGAACGCTACGAGTTTATGAAGTGGGGCATGCAGGCGTTCGACACCTTTGGCGTGGTACCGCCCGGCTTTGGCATCGTGCACCAGGTGAATTTGGAATATCTGGCGCGCGGTGTGCATCAGGGCAAGGATGGTGTGTATTACCCCGACACCCTGGTCGGCACCGACAGCCACACCACCATGATCAACGGCATTGGCGTGGTGGGTTGGGGCTGCGGCGGTATCGAGGCCGAGGCCGCCATGCTGGGCCAGCCGGTGTACTTCCTCACGCCGGATGTGGTGGGCTTTGAGCTCACCGGCCGCTTGCGCGAAGGCGTTACTGCCACCGATCTGGTACTCACCGTGACCGAGACATTGCGCAAGCACAAAGTGGTGGGCAAGTTTGTCGAGTTTTTTGGCGAAGGCACGCGCACGCTGGCGTTGCCAGACCGCGCAACCATTGCCAACATGGCCCCGGAGTACGGGGCCACCATGGGATTTTTCCCCGTG
>JBIIYT010000015.1:0-16811 GCA_044346675.1 Rhodoferax sp.
CAAGACCATGCGCGAGACCGGGGCCGACATGAAAACCAAATACAAAGAAACCGCCAGGGGTGGGCTGGCGGTGAATATTGTGGAGTGCTAGGGCTCAGCGGGAATACTGCTCTAAGGCTTCTTTGGCAAAATTCCAAACACGGCCATTGGGCGTAGAGTCCACCACTTGCTGCAACAAGGGACGATAGCGTTCAGATTTGGCAGAACCCAAACCCTTGGCCAGCCAAGCAATCGAGTCCTCGGTTTCACCGTCAGGAGCCGATTTAAGGTAATGCGCAGTCAGCTTGGCCGCGAGTTGTTCGAGCAGCACCTCTTCTTTTACCTCTGCCAGATATACAAACTTAGCGCCCACACGGTTGAGTAAGACATCGTCCGACTTGAGCATATTCATGGCGCGATTGGTATCGTCACTCAACTTGGGGTCGAAAGTGGCACGGTTGGAGATAACCGTGTTCCATTGCCGATAGCGAGGTATTTCAGGCAGCGCCGCCTTGGCAAAACGCCTGTATATTCTGTGCTCCAAAAGACTCTCTAGCGTGGGAATGTACTTCTCTTGCCCAGAGACACCCAGCGCGTTGATATAGCGCGTAATGCGCTCCTTATCCGCCCCTTCGTAGAGCTCGGTCTGCACATCGCTCACAAGAAGCTTCTCGATGAGGTCAAACACGCGCAGGTCTGAAACACCCGCATAGTTCAGCGCATCGGCCGCAGCCAAATGCTGACTGCGCTCAGCACTGAAGATGCGCGTGTAGCTAAGCACATCTTCTTCAAGGGTTGCTGCAAAACTCTGGCCAGTCAGCAAAAGTGATGCCAGAAACGCTAGAAAAAATCGCATGAAATGCTCCAAAATGAGAGTAGATGACTGCCCAAGAGTATGACAGGCCTTTTCCCTGTTTCCTTTGCACTGTCAAGTCATTCCAATGCAAAGCTATCCATCGCCAACATGCCGTACATGACCTCTCGGCTCAGGTAGTGCACGCCTACCGGTTTGGGGCCGCCCCAGCCAGATGCACCGAGCGCAAAAAACAGAGGTAAAAAATGGTCTTCGCTGGGGTGGGCACGCGCGGCGTGCGGGGCCAAAGCGCGGTAGTTCAACAATGCTGCACGGTCACCGCGCTGCACAGCGGCCTCTACCCAGCGGCTGAATTCGGCCACATAAGGCATAGGCGCAGCGCCCCCACCGCCAAACTCTGCTAGGTTGTGCGTCATGCTGCCAGAGCCCACCACCAGCACACCATGCGCGCGCAAACTCTGCAGGGCCGCGCCCATCGCCAGCACCTGCGCAGGGCCATAGTCTGCAGGCAATGCCAGTTGCACCACCGGCACATGGGCTTGGGGGAACAAGTGCAGCAATGGTACCCACGCCCCATGGTCTAACGGGCGTTTGGCATCGGGCTGGGCGCTGATGCCTGCATCTGCCAACAGGCCTAACACCTCTTGGGCTATAGCTGGGCTGCCCGGTGCGGGGTACTGCAATTGGTACAAGGCAGCGGGAAAGCCACCAAAATCATGCCAGGTCTGCGGTTGCGAATTGGTCATCACCATGGGGCTGCTCGTCATCCAGTGCGGCGACATGATGACAATGCCACGCAGTGGGCCTTGCTTTAGCAGGGCTGCGCCCCACTGGCGCAGTGCCGGACCACTGCTACCGGCCTCTAGTGCAAACAGCGGTGCGCCGTGCGATACAAACAGCGCTGGCAACACCACTAAGCCCCACCGAGTAGGCGTGGCGAAAGCCGCACCGGTTTAGCTCCCCCAGCATGGCCTACATCACTCTCGGCGCCCAATTTGAATACGCTCACTACTTCCACCATATGCGTCGCATGTTGTGCCAAATTATCTGCCGCAGCAGCAGCCTGCTCTACCAAAGCCGCATTTTGCTGGGTCACGTTATCCAACTGTGTAATCGCTTGGTTAATTTGCTCAATACCGTTGTTTTGCTCATGCGCGGTAGAGCTGATTTCCTCGATCAAAGCAGCCACTTGCTTCACTTGGGCCACGATATCTCTCATGGACGCTCCGGCAGCCCCTACCAGCTTGCTACCTGCATCCACATTGGCCACACTGGCATTAATAAGTGTTTTTATTTCCTTGGCTGCATCCGCAGAACGTCCGGCCAAGCTACGCACCTCACTAGCTACCACCGCAAAACCACGCCCCTGCTCTCCAGCGCGCGCCGCCTCCACCGCAGCGTTAAGCGCGAGAATATTGGTTTGAAAGGCAATGCCATCAATCACCCCAATAATGTCCGCAATCTTGCGAGATGAAGCGGTAATCTCTTGCATAGTGCTTACCACCTGTCCTACGACCTCGCCCCCTTTTTCTGCTGCCACGCTTGCAGAACCAGCCATGTCATTGGCTTGGCGGGCAATATCCGCATTGTTCTTGACCGCGGTACTGAGCTCGTGCATCGATGCGGCTGTCTCCTCCAAACTAGCGGCTTGATTTTCAGTGCGCTGAGACAAATCATTATTGCCCGAGGCAATTTCGGCAGAGGCCTGCTTAATCAAGTTTGCAGCGCTGCGGATGTTCGTCACAATCCCTGACAGATTCAGCGAGACCTTGCCCAAGGCCTGCAAAACTTGTCCTGTTGCGTCAGAAGATTGGCTTTGCGGCCGCAGACTCAGGTCACCAGCGGCCACCGCCAAAGCCACATTCGATGCACTCGTGAGAGGGCGCACAATCACCCCCGACATGAGGTATGCAATGGCTACCGTGGCAATCAAAGCCAAACCAAAAACCATCACAATCAACGCCCGGTTGCGCAGTACTTGCTGACGCCCTGCGGCCACCGCCTCTGAAGAAAACTCAGTTTGCTCCCGCTGCATAGTATCCAACTCGGCTTTGAGCTTGGTGTAGTTGCCGTCCATCGTAGTCATGTACGACGCAGCATTGCCCAGCATGCCAGTTTTTATCTCTAAAGCGTCTTGTGCATTCTTGGCATACTTTTCGAACTCAGACAATGCCGCCTTCAAGTGTGCAAGCTCGGATGGTGATAGCTGGCCGTTGCTCATTCGTGCGTTCATGGCACTTTTGTATTTGCCAAGCTCTATCGCAATGCGCTGGTCTAGGGCCTCGATCTGTGCCGCTTTGTAACCAGCGCCTTCCCAAGCCAAGCTCTGGTTCACCATGGCATGAATGGAAATGATGTGCTCAGACAGCTCCCCGTTTTGCACTATGCGGGGGACCACATCTGTTCCCAAGCTCACCACCGAAGAGCCGAGCTTTTCGTTGGCAACAAATCCAATCCCCCCCACCAGCGCCAAACATGCAATAGCAATTGTGGGAGCAAAGGCCACTTTCATGGACACGGAGGCGTTACGAATCCAATCAATCATGAGCATCTCCCAAAGCGAAAAAATTACAAACTCAATAGCGACTCAGCTCACCACACTTTATGCATTCACCACGCCCTGCACAGCAAGCTTTCCAGGCAAACTGATCACGGTTTCAAACGGGCAGTACCCGTCGGCAGATGCATCACTCAGCAAGCGCAGCTCTATCAATCCACCCTCGCGCTTCACAAAGCTTTGTACCGCATCCATTCCTACGCCGCGCCCTGACACTTCGGTCACCGCCTCGGCAGTAGAGAAACCAGGCAAGAAGATAAGCTGAGCAGTGTCTTGTGCAGAAATTTCTTGACCAGCGGTAATCAAACCATTGTCGAGCGCTTTTTGTTTGATACGTCCCACGGCCAAGCCACGCCCATCATCGCGCAGTGTAAGCAAGAAGCGTCCATCTACCAAGGACAACTCCAGTCGTATATGCCCCGCCGGATTTTTGCCTTTAGCCACGCGCGTAGCCGCAGACTCAATGCCATGGTCCATCGAGTTGCGGTAAAGATGCATGAAGACGTTCTTCAGCAAATCAGCCACTTGGGTGCGCAGCACAATATTTCGGTCGTCAATACTGACTTCGGGCGGCTCTTTAGACAACTCTTTGGCCAGCGAGGGTAAGGACTCAACCACGCCTTCGAGCACATCCTGGATACGCAAGGTACCCAGCATTTCCAGCATCTTCTGCACTCGCACATGGGCAGCACGCATTTTCTCAAGGTTGTCGCCACGTATCGAGTCGTCCATGATGTCCCGCGCATCTTGGATGTCTTGCTTTTGCACCATGAGGTACTTCTCCACCCCCGCACGACGCCCAGGCCCCGTACGGCCTAGCTTGACACGGTTGATGTGGGCATACTCATCAATCGCAGCCGAAGCGGCTGCTAGCTCATTGAGCAGCTTTTCTTGGTCCCACACCGCGTTGGGATTTTTGCGCAGTTCGTCATACGTTTGCTCGGCCTCGTGCACCATGTTGGTGAGGTGCAGCAAGCCGTAGGTGCGCGCATTGCCTTTGATGGTGTGCATGTTGCGAAACAGCTGAGTCACCACCTCCGCATCGGGAAGGACACCGTTGGCAGGCGTGCCCACTTGTTCGATGATTTTTTTGTTCTCCGCCAAGAATTCCACCGAGCCGTCAATAAAGCCCGAGAACTTCTCTTGGCTGATTGCCAAAATTTGGCCGATGATGTCGAGTTCGCGTTTTTGCTTACCTGCTGCTGCTGCCAAGGCCTTGAGCTCGGTGACGTCGCGCACGCACAGCATCAGCCGAATCACGGTGTCTTGATCATCGGTGATGGGAGACCAGTTCAGTTCCAAAATCTTCATACGGCCATCGGGCATCTTCTTTTCAACTTCGCCCACCAATAGATGTTCGTTGAACTCAAAGTTCATGCTGTCTTCGCCAATGCTTGCGCTAACCGCAGCCTCTACCTGAGACATGATTTCCGCATTGAAGTTGCTATTTTCAAACACCAATTCCATCAAGTTGCGCCCGGCGATATCTTTGGTTTCCAAAATAGTTTCTAGGTGGGCCGAGAACTCGGGATGCACCTTGCTACCGTCCATCACCGTCAAGATGCCCTGCGGTATGTACTGCATCATGGCCTGAATATCGGCTGTCTTTTGCTTGAGTTGCTGCGAGCTTTCTTGGATTCTTTCAATCATGGCGTTAAAGGCCACGATAGATAGACCAATCTCATCCATGCGTTCGACCGGCACGCGTCGCGAAAAGTCTTGACTATTGGCAATTTCGGTTACAACAACCTGCATTTCCGTGATCGGGCGAACAATCACCCCCGACATCAGCCATGCAACCACCATGGTGGCGGCCAAGGCAAGACAAAACACACTCAATATCAAAATGCGGTTTCGCATCGACTGCTGACGCCCCGCACTTACTGCTTCATTGGTAAGGACGGCTTGCTCAGACAGCATGGCATCAAGCTCGCCTTTGAGCTTAGAGTAACTGCTGTCCATAGTCGTCATGTAGGACGCGGCATTACCCAGCATGCCTGTTTTAATGTCAAGCGCGTCTTTTACGTTGCTGCCATACTTTTCAAATTCGGCCGAGACAACTTTTAAATGATTGCGCTCTGAATCCGTCAACCCCGCTACTGCAAGTCGCTTTTGCACAGCGCTTTTATATTGGACAAGTTGCTCACCAATGCGCTTGTCAAGAACCTCAATCTTGGCAGCCTTGTAGCCTGCACCTTCCCATGCCAAGCTTTGGTTCACCATGGCGTGAATGGCTGTAATCTGCTCCGACAGCGCCCCATCCTCGATAATTCTGGGCACTACATCTTCCCCCAAGGTGATAACTGACGAGCTTAAGCGCTCGTTGGCCAAAAATCCAATGCCTCCGACCAAGGCCATACAAGCAATTGCAATCGTAGGGGCAAGCGCCACCTTCAAAACCACAGCAGCGTCACGTATCCAGCCGATCATAAAACCCCCTACAAATTCAACCCAAGAACAAAATTAAACACGGGTCGACAAAGTCGACCCGTGTTTTTCGACACATCCAAGCGATGGCCCTTGGAAATGTTATTGACGATTAGAAGTCGGTATTAACGATAAACACCAACACCCACAAAACCTTCGTAATTAGTGAATTTCTTCACGTAAGAAATCTTGCTTTCAATTTTTTTGGTCTGTGGATGAGGCCACTCATACTCTACCCAGCCTCCTCCTTTGGCCGCTGTGTCGCGCAGTTCTTTAATGAGTAGCTTGCCTTCGGGATCTTTGAGCTCAATAAGGTCTTTGCCAATCAACTTGTCGTTAGCGCCGTGGGCGACATTGACACCCTTCATGTCGTAGGCGAACACATAAAGATCTTTTTTATGCCAAGTTTTGTTTTCTTTGTCAGTAAAGTCTTTAAAGGCTTTTTCTGGACCCACTTTTTTCACATGCTCCACAGCCGCATCCACCATGGCTTTAGCCTCATCACGAGAGCCAACCTCTTGCGCTTGGACTGCGCCGACAGCAAAACCAAGTGCACACAATGCAGCCGTCACTATTCGAAAAACTGATTTCATCGCCGTCTCCTAATAAACATCATTTTTGAAACTGAACTCAACCCACTCGGCAGCCAAGTAACATCACCCGCTGCTGCTTCAGTTTAATAACAATAATGTTTTGTGAAACAAGGAAAACCCTAGGGTTGACTTTGCGGTAAGCCCCCTGTCAGCATTTGAAAACGTTATGCGAAATTTACATTGCTGCCAAGCCAGCAATGGCCAGGGCGTAGCCATTCACCCCAAACCCAGCCATCACCGCCTTGGCTACTGGAGAAATGTAGGAATGGTGGCGAAACTCTTCCCGCGCATGCACGTTGCTGATATGCAGCTCAATGAGCGGCACGCCTGTGCCCTTGATGGCATCTAACAGCGCTACGCTGGTGTGGGTAAAGGCACCAGCATTCAAAATCACCCCAGCAAGTTTTCCGGCTGCGTGCAGCTTGCCTGCCTCATGCAACCAATCCACCAAAGCACCTTCGTGGTTGCTCTGGCGAAACTCCAGTGCAAACCCATTGGCCAAACACGCGCGCTCGCACAAGGCTTGCACATCGTCTAGCGTTTGCGAACCATAGACCTGGGGCTCGCGGCTACCCAAGAGGTTGAGGTTAGGGCCATTGAGGATGAAGACTGTTTTCATGGGTATTCCAGTTGAGGTAGCAGGCAGGTTAACAGTACCGGCATTTTCGGCCAAAAACCAGTGCACCAACCGCCTAGGCTAGATACGCCACCAAATTGTCACAAAAAACACCTTGCCAGTTCTGCACAAGAGGCAGATACTGTTGCGGGCACTTTTCTATGCCCAACATAAAACGGAGGACAGTATGCGAACTATATTCAAACATCGCGCATCAGAGTATTTACTTTGTATCGGCATTTCACTCTTGGGTCTGTGCGCCACAGCCCATGCCAGCAACCGGGTTACCGGCACCCTGACAGTGGCGCCGCAAAACATTCGTCTCACCGACATTGACATGGTGCTGCGCGACGCAGTCACCCAACAAGAGGTGGCAAAGTCCACTACCAAGCTAGACGGGAAATTTTCGTTTGAAGCCCCCCAGCCCGGCACCTATGTCGCGTGCTGGAAGGCACCCGGCATTTCCGGCTGCACAGGGCGCATCACCGTAAAGCAGCCCACCACCTACTTAGGCGTAGTGGCAGCCAAGCCCGAGGGGCGCTTGATTACCGGCAAGGTGCTCACCGCCGACCAACGCGCCTGCTGGGTGAATGACCCATTTTTTAAGCTTGACGTATCCACACAGCTGACATTGTCTGATCTGCAAGGCAATGTAGTGCGTAAAAATGTGCGCGCCAATGTGGCGGGCCAATACGCCATAGGTGGCGTTCCTGCCGGGCGCTATGCATTAACCGCCGAGTGTGAAAAAGCCAACACCAAGGCCACTGTGTCGGTGGGCGCAAGCTCCCCCGTGGTCAACCTCACCCTACCCAACCACGCGCCCAACGTTGCCAGCCTAGGCGTGTATGACGGCAATGTGGGCCTAAGCCGCGCGGCAACCGGGGCCACCGTGCGCCTGCAAGCCGTGATGCGCGACAAAGACCAAGACAATGTAGAAATTTTGTGGCGCACGCTCGATGGCTATGGCACCTTAAGCGGCACCAATACCGCCACACCCGCGTGGACCCTGCCCACCAAACCCGGCCTGTACGCCGTGTACATGATGGCGCGCGACGGCAAGGGCGGCTACGCCTACAAGCGCATGTCGCTCACCGTAGGCGCGCCCGATGTGCCCTTCTCAGGCCGGGTCATCGATGAGACCACGCAAACCCCAGTGAGCGGTGCCAGCGTCAACGTTAGCGGCAAAACCACCACCACCAACGCACAAGGCTGGTTTGATGTAGCGGTGCCGCCGCAGACCACACCCGAGCGCTATGTGGTCAACATCAGCCACCCGCAATACGCCCAACAATCCAGCCCTTATGACAAGAGCGTGACCGGCGCCACCTACGAGCTGATACGCGCCCAAGTCAGCAGCCACGACCCTAGCCAAGACATCAACGTAGTGGACGCCAGTAGCACCGGCCCCTGCGGAACACCCGGTGGCAAAACTGCGCCGACACGTGGCACCCGATATGGCAATAACGCCACCCCCACGCGCAGCGACAAGCTCACTGGAGCAAGAACGGCCATGCACCGAAAAACCCAACAGGCTGAAAAAGCCTGCCGCCACGTGGGTGCTCAGGTGCGCATTCCCGCAGGTGCCTTGGTCGATGCAAACCAGCGCGCCCCCCAAGGCCAGATCACTATGGCCCTAGCCACGCTCAACCCCGCCCGCCGCGCACTGCCTGGCGACTACCGCGCAGTGGACAGCAGCGGCCGGGGCGCAGAGCTTGAAAGCTATGGCGCGGTGTATGCCGAGTTTCGTGATGCCGCAGGCAAACCACTCAACCTCAAACCCGGCAGCGTGGCACAACTCCAAGTGCCCGTATCTGCAGCGCAGCTCCCCCACGCCAAACCGACCATTGCCATGTGGTCGTATGAAGAAAAAACCGGCCTATGGGTAGAAGAAGGGCAAGCCGTGTTGAAAAACACCCCGCAAGGCTGGGCCTACGTGGGCACCACCAAGCACTTCTCCACCATCAATATGGATGTGGCCGGCGCTGACCCCAACTTCGCCACCTGCGTGCGCCTGCAAACGGGCGTGTCCCTAGCAGGCTGGGGGCCACTCACCTTGCGCGCCTATGTGTCTTTCAACGGCACTTCCGTTCAGGTGAAGGAAAAAGTGCTCAACTCTGACCAATACCACGCCATCCACCGCATACCCTACACCGCGCCCGCGTTTCCGCCCACCACATTGCGCATGCAATTGCGTGGCACCTACAACGGCCAACAAGTGGTGCTGCTAGACAACATCATCAACACCGATGCACGTGAAACCGCCCTTCGCACCACCCGCCCCGGCCCACTCACCGAGCTGTGGCCCACTGCCAACAACTACGAAGCCTGTGGCGATGCCGTGGTACTTGAGGCAGACACCCCGAACTTGCCCGACTACGGCGACATTGATGCCTCGGGCCGCCCGGCTTTCCTCAACGGCCCCTATGGCGACTTTTTGCCCGCCGATGGTGAACAAGTAGCCACCGACTACTATAACGCCATCGCAGGCGCTACCAAAACCACCCTAGGCGACTGGTGGACCGCCAACACCTTTGGCGCAGACGGCAGCGGCGGCACCCGTACCTCCTACCTCAACCACAACGACCTGGGCTTTGGCCGCGACATGAACTGCAAGAAAAACGGCAACGACTTGGCCTGCTACGTCACCAACTATGGCTTACCAGACCAAAACCCACAAAACGCCAATGATGCAGAAAGCAGAAATGTAGGCACACGCGGAGCCACGGTCACCATGGAGTTCAAGAAAACCGCCCCCATAGACCGACAAGTCACCTTCTATGTGTTTGGCGGGGGTGACGCTGCGTCACCACGCATCAAGTTTGCCGACCTGGACGGCATGGGGCCCAAATCGGTACCCCACCTGTGCTTGGTGTGCCACGGCGGTAGCCCCACCATGGACCCCGCTACCAAAGAGGCAAAGTTTGCGCGCTTTCGCGAGTTTGACTTACCTTCGTTCAAATACTCTACCAACCGCTCGTGGGACTTTGGGGCCAGCACCTTAACGCCTACTGAACTGGCCAACTTTGGCACGCTCAACCAAATGGTGCGTGACATACAGCCCCCCACTAGCGCGGTGAAGTCGCTCATCAATGCATGGCACCCTGGCAACGTATTCACGGTAGCCCCCGTCAAACCTGCGGTGCCCAGCGGCTGGGTGGTGGGCAGCAATATCAACGGCCAAACTCCGGCGCAGGTGGTCAACCACTACCATAAGGTGCACGGCCAGTCTTGCCGCACATGCCACGTTGCACGCGACGAGGACGTAGCCAACTCCTACATCGTGTTTGACAATGCGAATAACTTCGCCAACGGCACGGCCAGCAAGGTGTGCGATTCGCCCAAGGTCATGCCCAATGCGTTTGTGACCTACAAAAACTTCTGGAGCGACACCCAGCGTGTGATTGACTACCGCGCACTCACTGGCCGAACCCCAGCCAACTGCAAGTAGCAAGTAAAGCGATGAAAGTAAAAAGG
Source organism: Rhodoferax sp. (assembly GCA_044346675.1). Lineage (GTDB taxonomy): Bacteria > Pseudomonadota > Gammaproteobacteria > Burkholderiales > Burkholderiaceae_C > Allorhodoferax. The sequence goes on from JBIIYT010000015.1 coordinate 10,461, forward strand.
GCCATGCAAATGCATGGCCCTTTTTTTATGCGCCGCCTAATACGCTAACTTAAGCGCAAAATGGCTTGCTCAAAACATCAACGCACAATACGCGCCTTGTCATACGAGGGGAAGCGCGTCATCAGCGCGTTGGCCGCCACTGCGCTTTCCAGGCCTGCTACCAGCACTTGGTAGGTGTGCTTGTTCTTACCCTGCACTGGCTTGATGCTTGCAGGGTAGCCCGCCGTGCGCAAGTCTTCATAGGCTTTAAATGCGTCCGCAATGTCCTCTGAGGCTACGAACAACACCTTGTACTGCCCATCCGCACGCAAGACTACTTCGCCTTTTGCAATCTCGGTCTCCAGCGTCCATAGCGCTATTTGCTCGGCGCTCACGGTACCAATGGGGTTGGTCGGCTTGTCTTTGAGGGCTATATAAAACTGCATCGGCTGGTCTAGTACCACAGACTCTGTGGCACTGTTGAGCACGCGGTCCACGCTGATCTTGCCCTCCAGCAGGCACACAATCTCGCGGTCGGGCCGTTGCGCGCCCCATACGTCGGTGCCGCGTATACCGGCGGTCACGGTAGATATTTTGATATCCACCTCGCGCTTGGTGCGCAGCTTGCTCACCGCATCGGTAGTGAAGCGAAACGCACCCACCACCAAATTCAAGGTGGCGCGCAGCGTAGTTTCTTGGTTCTCCACACTGGCCTCGGCGCGATTGAAATTTAAACGCGCTTTCTCGCCCAGCTTTACCGTGCTGCCATCGGCCATGCGCAACAGCAGCCGGGCGTTCGGGCCGGTGAGCACGTTGTCTTGGCTACCCAACACCGCCCCAGGTGCCAAAGGCTGGCGCACTCCACTAGGCCCCCGCTCTACCCAAGCCGGCAGCTGCACCCCCTCTACCGTGGCCGCTGCAAGCGGCGCCACAGGGGCTGGATTGGCCTTCTTGGCATCGGCCGCATGCACCCCGCACGCGGCACCCAACACCAAAGCCGCCATTAACACTGTCAATTTCATTCGAACCATAAAACACCCTCCGTTTAACGCTTACACATGCGCACATCAACAGAACGCAGTGAATCTGGCGATGGATTCAAAACTGTGAAAATATTTATGTGCCGTTCAGCAATTAATGCCGATCCACTCAGCACGTTAACCCCAAGCGCCCAGTATTGCAAGCCATCCGCACCCCCTGTTTATGGGATGCCGAAGGCAAAATCTGGGAGCTGGGTTGCGCGCGAGGCGCGTTTTACACCGGCGCCGCGCCCGGTATAGCAGCCATAGTGGGGCGCACGTCCCCACACTGGGCGCGCTGGCGCAGGGCGTGCTCCATCACCACCAAGGCCAGCATGGCCTCGGCAATGGGGGTGGCGCGTATGCCCACGCAGGGGTCGTGGCGGCCTTTGGTGATCACCTGGGTGGGGTTGCCGTCTACGTCAATAGAACCGCGCGGGGTGAGTATGGAGCTGGTGGGCTTAATGGCAATGCTCACCTCCAGGTCTTGGCCGGTAGATATGCCGCCCAACACGCCGCCGGCGTTGTTGCTTAAAAAGCCTTGGGGCGAGAGCGAGTCGCCATGCGTGCTGCCGCGCTGCGCCACGCTGGCAAAACCTGCGCCTATCTCCACGCCCTTCACTGCGTTGATGCCCATCATGGCGTAGGCAATATCAGAGTCCATCTTGTCAAACAGAGGCTCGCCCAAGCCCACCGGCACGTTGGCCGCACTCACCCGAATGCGCGCCCCGCACGAGTCACCCGCTTTGCGCAGGGCTTCCATGTATTCCTCTAGCGCAGTCACATTGGCCACCGGGGCAAAAAACGGGTTGTTGGGCACATGCGCCCACGACTCAAACGCCACGGGCAGCTCACCCACCTGCGTCATGCAGCCCCTAAAGGTGGTGCCGTATTGCTGAAAAAGCCATTTCTTGGCCACCGCACCCGCCGCCACCATGGGTGCGGTCAGCCGGGCGCTAGAGCGGCCACCGCCGCGTGGGTCGCGTCGGCCGTATTTTTGTAGGTAGGTGTAGTCGGCATGGCCGGGGCGAAAGGTTTCCAGAATGTTGCCGTAGTCTTTGCTGCGCTGGTCGGTGTTTTGTATCAGCAGCGCTATGGGGGTGCCGGTGGTTTTGCCCTGGTACACGCCGCTGAGTATTTGCACCGCATCGGGCTCGTTGCGCTGGGTGACAAATTTGGACGTGCCAGGGCGGCGGCGGTCTAGGTCGCCCTGAATGTCGGCCTCGCTCAAGTCCATGCCCGGCGGGCAGCCGTCTATCACGCAGCCAATGGCTGGGCCGTGGGATTCACCAAAGTTGGTGACTGCGAATAGGGTTCCAAAAGTGTTTCCGCTCATGGGGTGAGATTATCGCTTGTGGCGGGTGCTGTGAGGCAAGGATGCCATGCTGGCAGGCGACTGTGCAGTTTTTAATATACCTATACACTTGTGCCACAAAATCTGCAGGTTGACTAGATATAGCAATCAATTGCCTCTTGTTGAATAGGAACTATCGAAAGTGCTCAGGAGCGTGATAAACGAGACGATAGCTCTCTATGAGCATAGTGAATCCACGCGACGTCCTATTGTCGCCGTGGCGGCTGTGTTAGGGGCTTTAATGACTGCTATCGGGTGGCAGCACTCGGCGCCCACACCCTTCATTGCAGTAACAGCGCTGTCAACCCTGTTTAGCGCTTGGTTTTTCATCTTGGGTCGGCACAGTGGCTGCCATGTTGGTCAAAAGACCGTTCTTTTCTTTGCGGGCAACTGGACGAAAACCATTCCAATCGTGGACATGGCAAGCTATCGGCTTACCTCGTGGTCGGATGGCAAAGATTGGGTACATATGCGTCTGCGGGACGGACAGGAATGGCTCGTTCCGGCATATTGTGTGGGCGATGTGAATGATTTCGTGGCAGCCCTAGACAGGCTTCATATCGCGCGAGAATCATAGGCAACCCAATCATGCATCCTCTTTCAAACCGCGTGGCCCTGCGCTCATCACCTCGTTAAGTCCGTAAAAATATTCCCAGAGGATTTTATTCTCCAGCCTCTTTCCCCTCAGGCCAATCGCGTATGTAGGCCTTGAGCATCTTGTTCTCAAAGTTTTGGCCTTCCACCACAGCGTGGGCCACGTCGTAGAAGCTGATCACGCCCATGAGCATGCGGTTGTTGATGACGGGCATGTAGCGGGCGTGGCGCTCTAGCATCATGCGGCGCACTTCGTCCATTTCGGTTTCGGTGGTGCAAATGAGCGGCCCAGAGTCCATGGCGCGATACACGGAAATGTCGCCAAACGTGCCGCCGTTGTTCACCAAGGCCTTAATCACCTCGCGAAAGGTGAGCATGCCCACCACCCGCCCGTGGGACATGACCACCAGCGAGCCCATGTCTTTTTCGGCCATGAGCTTGGCCGCATCGGCCAAAGAGTCTTCGGGGGTGATGGTGTAGAGCGTGCCGCCTTTGACGCGCAAGATATCGCTAACTTTCATGCTTGGTTCCTCACAGTTTTCTAAATATAGCCCACAACTTGCCACCTAGGCTGACAGCCGCCAGCACCAGCGCGCCCACCACAACCCCCACCACGGCATCGGCCAGCAAACCCACTACAACACCGCTGCCCGCCAGCGCGTGGTGCAGCAGCGGCAAGCCGTGCACCACAATGCCACCGCCCACCAAAAACATGGCGGCAGTGCCGGCCACGGCCAACACTTTCATGAGCACAGGCGCGGTGCGCAGCAGGCCCCGGCCCAGCGCCTGAGCCAGGCCAGCGGGTTTGCGCAGCAGGTACAGGCCTAGGTCGTCAATTTTGACAATGCCCGCCACCAGCCCATACACCCCCACCGTCATGATGAGGGCCACGCCGGTTAGCACGCTGAGTTGCGTGGTCCAAGGCTGTGCTTGCACGGTGCCCAAGGTAATGGCAATGATCTCTGCCGACAAAATAAAGTCTGTGCGCACTGCGCCTTTGATCTTGTCTTTTTCCAGCGCCACCATGTCTACCGCGGGGTCCAAGAGTGCATTCATCAGCTTGGCCTCGTGGGCCTGTTGGTCTTGCGCCCGGTGCAAAAATTTGTGCGCCAGTTTTTCAAACCCTTCAAAGCACAAATACGCACCGCCCACCATGAGCAGCGGCGTTACCAGCCACGGTGCCACGATGCTAATGACCAGCGCCGATGGCACCAAGATGAGCTTGTTAATGATCGAGCCCTTGCACACCGCCCACACCACCGGCAGCTCGCGGTCTGCGCTTACCCCTGAAACCTGCTGGGCGTTCAGGGCTAAATCGTCACCCAGCACGCCTGCGGTTTTTTTGGCGGCCACTTTGGTGAGCACGGCCACGTCGTCCAGCACGGTGGCAATGTCGTCTAACAGAGCAAGAAGGCTAGTAGCCATGAAAATTCCTTATAGCGCTTGGCGCAGTGTTGTAGAGGGCCATTGCGCATTTTTCCATAGCTTTTCCGTGGCCAGGGTCTGCGGCAAAAGTAGTTTTTGCATTAAGGGCTCTAGCACGGTGTGCTCAGGGTCTACCAGCAAGATGTAGCGGGCCTCGTCGCCCTGCGCCGTGGTCTGCTCCAAGCGGCCTACCCAGTCCAAGCTGGTCAAGGCCTCCAGCACAGGCTCTAGGCGCTGAAAGTCCACCCGCAAGCCGCTGCACAGCTGGGCGCTAGTGAGGCCCTTGTGCGCTTGGGTGCGGGCCAGGTCCAGCTGCTGCAGCACTTCCAGCGCCAGCTGAAACTGCCAGCCCGGCCCACCCCTGCGGCGGGGCACACCGGCCAACAAGTTGGGCACATGGGCCGTCAAGGCCGCGCCCAGCAGCACAATAGACCACGCCACATAAATCCACACCAACAAAATAGGCACGGTGGCAAACGCCCCATACACCACCGAATAAGTAGGCACCTTGCTCAGGTACATGACCAAGATTTTTTTGGCCAGCTCCATGCCCGTGGCCACAAACAGGCCGCCCATCCACGCATGGCCCCAGCGCACATAGGTATTGGGCACAAACCTAAATATGGACGCCATGCCTGCGGCCACTAGCAAAAACTGCAAGGTGTTCAGCACCAGCGACACACCACCCGGCATGCCGCCCACCACCCCCTTGGATGCAGACACGGCGTAAGACGTCAGGCTCAAACTTGCGCCCAAGAGCAATGGCCCCAAGGTAACAGCGGACCAGTAAATCAGCACCCGCTGGGCAAAAGGGCGCGGCGTGCGCACGCGCCATATGCTGTTAAGCGTGCGGTCAATCGTAAAGAACAGTGCCAGCGCAGTCACCAGCAGCACGCCCACACCAGCGGTGCCCAGCTTGCTGGCCTTGCCGGCAAACTGGGTGAGGTAGCCCAGCACTTGGCGGGCAATGCTGTCGGGCACCAAGCTGTCTACCAGCCACTTTTGCAGCACATCTTGAAACTTGGCAAACATGGGGAAAGCACTAAACAGCGCCAACGCCACGGTAAGAAAGGGCACCAAGGCAATGGTGGTGGTGAAGGTAAGGCTGCTGGCGGTAAGGCCCAGGCGGTCTTCGCGAAAGCGTTCGCGCAGGGTGTACAGGGCGTCTAGCCAGGGCAAGCGGGCTACGTCTTGCAGCCAAAGTTGGAAGCGTTCTAAATGTTGCATGCCGCTATGATGCCACTGCTATGCACACACCTTCTGAAAACACGCCCTCAGTCTCCCCTATTAGCTCCCCCACTACCCCACTCACCCCCACGGTAAACCTGACCCGCTACTTGGCCGTGGGCAGCCTGTTGGGGCTGATTGTGCTGGGCATAGCGTGGGAGATGTGGATTGCACCCCTGCGCCCGGGCGGCTCGTCGCTAGTGCTGAAAGTGCTGCCGCTTCTCATTCCGCTGGCCGGGCTGCTCAAAAACCGCATGTACACCTACCGCTGGGTGAGCTTGATGGTATGGTTTTACTTTACCGAAGGCGTGGTGCGCGCCTACAGCGACCGCCCGCCCAGCAGCTACTGCGCATTGGTGGAGGTTCTGCTGTGCCTTACGCTATTTGCGGCCTGCGCCCTGCATGTGCGCGTGCGGCTGCGCGATGCTAAAGCGGCGGCACTTGTAGGAGCCCCATGAATCCCCACCCCGACCTTTTGCAAGCGCTGCGCGGCGCAGTAGGCGCTGCCCATGTGCTCACCACCGGAGACTTAAGCGCCTGGGAGCAAGACTGGCGCAAACGCGAGCACGGCAAAGCCTTGGCCGTGGTGCGCCCCGCCACCACCGAAGAAGTAGCGCTTGTGGTGAAAGCCTGCGCTACGGCGGGCGTGAGCATCGTGCCCCAAGGCGGCAACACCGGCATGGTGGTGGGTTCCACGCCCGATACCAGCGGCACCCAAGTGGTGCTAAGCCTGCAGCGTATGAACCGCGTGCG
>JBIIYT010000183.1:0-5369 GCA_044346675.1 Rhodoferax sp.
CTTAATCGATAGTGTCACGGTGAGTTTTCCTGCAATCGGGCTATGGCGAATGGCGTTGTGTAGCAAGTTGCGCACCAGTTCGCGTAGCATCCATTCGTGCGCATGAACACTGCATCGGCACGCAATGAGCTCAAAGTCAATGTCTTTCTCTGCGATTAGTGGCGACAAATCTAAGGCAATGGCGCGTACGCTATCAGCCCAGTTCTCAATGCCAAACTCTGGTTGCTGACGCAGTTGCTCTACCTTCGCTAATGAGAGCATTTGGTTGGCAAGCACGGTTGCACGGTCTATGGTTTGCTGGATTTCTTGCAGGGCATCAGTGCTTGCGAGGTCACCGCGCAAGGCCGACTGGACTTGCACTTTGAGCACGGCAAGCGGCGTGCGCAGTTGGTGGGCTGCATCGCGCACAAATCGCTTTTGGTGGTCTAAAAGGTGTTGCAAGCGTTGCATTACCTGATTGGTGGCATCGGTGAGCGGAAGAATTTCCTGTGGCAAATCGGGTGCATCGATCGGGGTGAGGTCGTCTTCCCGGCGCTGACTCAGGCGCTGACTCAGCTTGCGCACGGGTTGGGTGACCCGATGCACCACCGCAAATACTGCCAGGGTGATAAGGCCTATGAGTAAGGCTTGGCGTAGCAATGTGTCTAGCAAAATTTGCTTAGCCAAAGTGTGCCGCAGCTCCAAGGTTTCGGCTACCTGCACCGTCGCCATAGCCCGACCATTGCCTGTAGCAATGGGTTGCAACAAAACGGCTACACGAACCGGGTCCCCACGAAATTGAGAGTCGTAAAAATCCACCAACGCGGCGTAGGGCCCTTGCTTAGGAAGCGTGCCTGTCCAAGCGGGCAAATCTTGGGCACCATCGACCCATAGTCCTTGGGCATCGGAAACTCGGTACACCATGCGGCTGCGGTTGTCGGCCTCAAAGGGTTCTAAGGCTGCGTTGGGTACGTGGGAAAGAATGCGTCCCTGATGTACTCCATCCCCTACCTCCAAAGACTCACCAATGGCCTTGGCCGATGCAAGTAGTGTTCTGTCATAGGCGGTGTGTACTGCATCTAAGGCTTGTTTGTATAGAAAGTAGGTGTCTATGAATACAAACAAGGCAATGGGCACCCAAATACCCACTAGCAATTGTCGGCGCAGAGACTGCAAATGCACAGCCCATTTCATGTCAGGTGTCTTGCTTTAATAGGTAACCCAAACCACGCAGTGTCATAAGGGTGACGCCGGTGCCCAAGAGTTTTTTTCTTAATCGATACACGACCACTTCGATGGCTTCATGCTGTATTTCAGAGGCTCCTGGGAACACGATTTCAAATAGTTTTTCTTTGGATACGGCATGTCAGGGTTTTGCCATCAAGGCTCGCATTAGCGCTAACTCGCGCGGACTCAGATCCATGGCTTCGATCTTGTGGTAGATGGCCCCGCTAACGCGATCAAACCTTAGCGAGCCCAATCGATCCGCGTTAGCACCCGTGTCATGTTCGCGCCCAACGTTTCTGCGGTAAAGCGCGCGTACGCGGGCCTCCAATTCATCCAAATCAAAGGGTTTGGCCAAGTAGTCGTCCGCACCCGAATTGAGCCCCAGAACGCGGTCGCCCACAGTGCCTCGGGCTGTCAATATCAAGACGGGCGTAGACAATTTTGCCTTTCGTGCCTGCGCCAGTACCTCGAGTCCATCCATGCCAGGCAAGCTGAGGTCGAGTAGCACAACGTCGGGCAGTATTTGCTTCCAAAGCGTTAATGCTTGGCTGCCATCGCTGCATACTTGCACGCGCATGCCAGCACGCACCAAGCTGCGTTGCAAGGTGGTGTGTAGAGCCTCGTCGTCCTCGATTAGCAGCAAATGCATGGTGTGTGCTCGGGTTTTCCCTAGTGATTTAGACAGCCGAATGACAGGCTGTCGGCGCATCATAGGATGGTTTTCAACCCCGAGGAGATATACATGCGTCGTAATACATTTCTCAAGTCATTGGCTGCCTTGGCTGCCGTTGGTTCCTTGCCTTTGACAGCCCAAGCCGCTTCCAATATCAAAATGATGATCCCGGCAAACCCCGGTGGTGGGTGGGATAGCACCGGGCGGGCGCTGGGCAAGGCCATGCTGGATGCCAAGGCTGCAGACACCGTGCAGTACGACAACAAGGGCGGCGCTGCGGGCGTGATTGGTTTGGCGCAGTTTGTCAACGCCAACAAGGGTGACGGCAATGCTTTGATGATGATGGGCGCGGTCATGCTGGGCGGCATCATCACGGGCAAGCCACAGGTGTCTTTGGATAAAGCCACTCCGATTGCACGCTTGACCACGGAGTACAACGTCTTTGTGGTGCCAGCCAATTCGCCGCTTAAAACGATGAAAGACGTAGTGACCCAAATGCAGGCCGATCCTGGCAGCGTGAAGTGGGGTGGTGGCTCGCGGGGCTCTACCGAGCATATCTGTGCGTCTATGCTGGCAACCAAAGTGGGTGTGGACCCCAAGAAGGTCAATTACGTGGCTTTCCGAGGTGGTGGCGAAGCAACCGCTGCTATTTTGGGCGGGAATGTGACCGTGGGTGGCAGTGGTTACAGTGAGTTTGCTGAATACATCGCGGCAGGAAAAATGCGCGCAATTGGTGTGACGTCAGAAAAGCGTCTGCCTGGAGTGAATGTGCCAACCATGAAGGAGCAGGGCTACGACGTTGTGCTCGGCAATTGGCGTGCTGTTTTCGGGGCACCCGATATTACTGCTGCTCAGCGCGCAGCACTGACGGACTTGATTGTGAAAGCCACTCAATCGAAATCTTGGGCCGAGTCCCTAGAGAAAAATGGATGGACCCCCGCTGTGCTCACCGGCAAAGCTTTTGATAACTTTGTGGATGATCAATTTGCTAGCTTGCGCGGCATCATGCACTTGGCTGGAATGGTCTGATGAGCGACAAGCGCGGGCAGTTGTACCAAACCTTGGTGGGCGTGGGCGTAGTATTGCTGGGTGCCAGCTTAGGCTTTGGGGCCGCAGATATTCCGTCCGATGCCGGCTATGCCGGTGTGGGCCCCAATTTTTTACCATGGCTGGTGTCTGTGGCCTTGCTGCTGTGTGGCGCTTTCATGCTGTATGAGGCGCGCACCGGCGGCTTTCGTGATATGGAGGCGAGCGAAGGCGACGACAAGCCCTATTGGTCGGGGTTTGTGTGGATGTCCGCGGGCTTGCTGGTCAACGCGGCTCTGATCACCACCATCGGCTTTATTTTTAGCTGTGCACTGTGCTTTGTCATGGCCGCGCGGGGTCTGCGCAATGCCCAGGCGGACCCTCCCCAAGGCTTGAAAAGCTGGGTGAACGATTGCATTACCGGACTGCTGATTGCGGCACCTGTGTATTGGATGTTTACCCAGTTTTTAGCGATCAATTTGCCGGGCTTGACTCAGACGGGATGGTTGTAATGGACATTTGGAATCAACTGTTGCAAGGCTTCATCACGGCCGGAACGCCGGTGAATTTGCTATGGGCTTTTGTGGGCTGTGCTCTCGGGACTGCGGTGGGCGTGTTGCCTGGCATTGGGCCGGCCACAGCAGTTGCCATGCTGTTGCCCATTACCGCCAAGGTGGACGCCACTGCATCCATGATCTTTTTTGCTGGCATCTATTACGGTGCCATGTACGGTGGTTCTACCACCTCCATTTTGCTCAATACACCAGGCGAAACGTCCAGCATGGTCACTGCCATGGAGGGTAACAAGATGGCCAAGAGCGGACGCGCAGGCGCTGCCTTGGCTACGTCGGCCATTGGCTCTTTTGTGGCTGGCACTATTGCTACCGTATTGGTGACCTTGTTCGCTCCGGTGGTTGCTGAGTTTGCGGTTAAGTTGGGCCCCCCTGAGTATTTTTGCCTGATGCTTTTGGCGTTTACTACCGTAAGCGCAGTGCTAGGTCAAAGCACTGTGCGTGGTTTGACTGCTTTATTTGTCGGTCTGGCTGTGGGTTTGATTGGTATGGATCAAATTACGGGTCAAGCGCGCTACACCGGCGGTGTACCGGAGCTGATAGACGGCGTAGAAATCGTGCTGGTAGCGGTAGGCTTGTTTGCGGTGGCCGAGGCCTTGCATGCAGTCTTGTTTGAAGGCAAGCTTAAAGAGTCGGAAAACAAGATGAGCCGGGTAAGTATGACGCGTAGCGATTGGCGTCGCTCCTTACCTGCTTGGTTGCGTGGCACGGCCATTGGCGCGCCGTTTGGCTGTATTCCCGCTGGAGGAACGGAGATACCTACCTTTTTGAGCTACGCGACAGAAAAGAAGCTAGCCAAAGGAGAGCACCGTGCCGAGTTTGGAACCACAGGCGCTATCGAAGGCGTAGCGGGACCAGAGGCCGCCAATAACGCCACAGTGACCGCTGCATTGATACCCCTGCTGACCCTAGGTATTCCGGTGTCCAACACCACGGCAATTTTGTTGGGCGCGTTTCAAAATTATGGCATTCAACCCGGGCCGCAGTTGTTTAGCAGCGCGTCGGCATTGGTTTGGGCGCTGATTGCCTCTTTGTATGTTGGCAATGTCATGCTGCTGGTATTGAACTTGCCGCTGGTCGGACTGTGGGTGAAGTTGCTCAAAGTGCCAAAACCTCAGCTCTACGCCGGTATTTTGATATTTGCTACCGTGGGCGCCTATGGCATGCGCCAAAGCGCGTTTGATCTACTCTTACTCTACGCTATTGGCGTACTGGGATTGCTGATGCGGCGCTTTAACTTCCCAACAGCCCCGGTGGTGGTGGGCATGATTTTGGGCCCCTTGGCAGAGGCCCAATTACGCAATGCCATCTCCATAGGCGAGGGCAGTGCCATGGTGTTTTTACAGCGCCCCATGTCGCTCACTATCTTGATAGTTGTGGCTGCCGTGCTATTGGTTCCAAGATTTATCAAGCGCCGCACCATTACGACGATTTGAAACTAGCCAGAGTTTGGGCCAATTTACAGCGGTAGCGTGTCAAACGTTTCGTAGGTTTTTTTGAGCCAGGTCTTGACCCGCTGGCGCTCTAGCAGGCCCAGCGCGTCAGGGCCGCTGCTGGTGTTAAGCGCTGCCCAGAAGCTGGCGTTTTGGCGGTCAATTTTGCGCATGCTGGCTTCGTGCAGTTGTGTGAGAGTTATGAGGCGTGCACCCAGCGCGGCGGCTTGCTCCAAGGCTTGTGAATTTTCGAGCTGAGAAAAGTCGCTGCCGCGGCCCTGGTTTTTCACTACAAAGTAGTTAGGCCCGGCTTTGAAGGTGTTGACCAAGCGCCCCAGCAGGTCGACCGAATCTTTGCCTGCATCGGCTACATGCCAAAAGTTGACGGTCACGCCCATCTCACCCAATACGTTAAACAGGTCTGAATCTGTAATCCAGCGGGTCAATGGTGCGGCAGTT
>JBIIYT010000184.1:0-5360 GCA_044346675.1 Rhodoferax sp.
ACAACCTACTGCGGGGGTTCTTTCATGGCGCCGACGATGACACGATTGAAGATCTCGACCAAGCTCGGCTGGCTTCGATCACCTTGTCTGCCACCTCCTTTGCACTAGGCCGCCCCTTAGGCACTTTGGGGCTTGGGCCTTTAGGCGTCACGGTGCTGAGCCTGCGACGTAGCAGCGGAAAAGCATCCGCGCCAAATGACGCGCATTTGCTGGAAGAAGGCGACATCTTGGTGCTCGCGGGCAGAGTCGATGCCCTCGGACAAGCCGAAAACCGCTTGCTCAACGGCTAGCTGGCTACAGACTCGGCACGCTTAATTGAGCTCGCCGTATTGCGTGCCGCTGAGAGGCATGTGGGGATCTTCCAACATTTCTGTGTCTGCAAAGCTTTGCGCTGGCGCAGGCTTCTTTTTCCCGGAACGAACGATTTCTCCGGGGGATGCCAACTTGGGTGAGGCCGGTACGGCCGACAACGCTTGTTTGAAAGCCTCCACCTCATTGGGCATCACGGGTTCAAACTGCGGTTTGGACGATGGCGTGGGCTGTGTCTGCGGCGCAGATTGGACGCGGGGCATCTGCGCCAAACCAGCGCTCACTTGTTCGCTCACGCGCCAATACACCGACGTGACCAGGATATTGTGGCGGGCTTTGGCATTTTGCGCAATAAGGGCTTCAATGTCACCCAACAGATGAGGCTCTGGGGCGAACTGTTTTGACAAGTCCATCATGATGAGGTACTTATTACCCCGTGAATCCAAGGACAAAACCTTGAACTTGTACTTGGACGAAAGCACACCAACACCCACCATGGACTCGCGCACTACCGCATAAAGGAGCTCCCTGCGCTCCATACGCTCAGATCTGCGATTGTCCATGCCTCCGGGCACCGGTTGTTGGCTCACTACCCGTCTGTCCGAGGGCTGAAAAGGTATGGTCGCATCAATGTGGCCTAGGCCTGAGGTGTCCGCATCAGGCGGCACTTTTTTTGCGGACTCTTTAGAACTAAACCAATTGAAGATAGACATACTTGTTACTTTCTTTTCGAGGCAAGCATTATTACGTCAGGCTCACTCATTTGCCAATACAAAATTTCGAAAAAATCACGCCCAATAAATCGTCTGACGTAAATTCACCGGTAATTTCACACAAGGCGTTTTGGCCTAAGCGTAATTCTTCGGCAAGCAAATCTAAAGATTGAGTGCGCGAGACCAAATGTTCATCCGCCAATGTCAAATGCCCCTCTACACTTTGCAACGCCCGAATGTGACGCTCACGCGCAATAAAAAGCCCCCCCCCCGAAGGCTGCCAACCCGCCAACGCCAGCAAAGCCTGACGCAACTCATTCAAGCCCTCGCCTGTTTGGACAGACAAGGGCAGCCAGGCTGGTGGCTGCATGCGCGCAACGAGGTCTATTTTGGTCCCCACATCAACGATTGCTACATTTTTGCCCAGTCTGGTCTCCAATAATTTGTAAATATCTGTATCTGCGTTGCGGTACTCTGGGGTCTCGACCCGTGTTAGATCGTGCAAAAACAAAACAACGTCGGCGCTCTCGATAGCCTCCCAGGCACGCGCAATTCCTATTCTCTCAACCACATCGTCACTCTGCCGCAGGCCCGCCGTATCCACCACATGAATGGGAACGCCCTCGATTTGAATGGTCTGTTGCACCCTATCGCGTGTGGTACCCGCAATAGGCGTAACTATCGCAAGCTCTGCACCGGCCAAGGCGTTGAGCAATGACGACTTGCCGGCATTGGGCTGCCCTGCAATGACCACTTGAATGCCTTCCCGTAGCAAAGCGCCTTGCGTTGCTTTATCTTTTAAATCGGCCAGTTGCTCTTGCAACTTCTTCAGCTGCCCCTGTGCGTCGGCCTTTTTTAAGAAGTCTATTTCCTCTTCTGGAAAGTCAAGTGTCGCCTCCACCAGCATGCGCAAATGGATCAGTGCGTCACGTATTTCATGCACACGTTGCGAAAACACCCCACTGAGGGATTGGGTCGCGCTGCGTGCAGCGGCCTCGGTAGTTGCATCAATGAGGTCCGCAATAGCCTCCGCTTGGGCCAAATCGATCTTGTTATTCAAGAACGCTCGTTGCGAAAACTCTCCTGGCTGAGCAATACGCAAGCCCGCAAGACATGCGTTTCCGGCATCGTCATTCATCTCCGCCGCCACCTGCAAACACCTGCTGAGCAAAAGTTGAAGGACCACTGGGCCGCCGTGCGCTTGCAGCTCCAGCACATCCTCGCCAGTGAATGAGTGTGGTGCGGGGAAGAAAAGTGCTAATCCATGGTCGATGGGCAAACCCTGCGCATCAGGGAAGGGCAGGTAGGTTGCCTCCCGGGCTTGCAAGGTGCGCCCAAGTAGTCGCTGGACCAGCGCGTTTATATTTCTCCCGCTGATGCGCACTATGCCCACCGAGCCCCTGCCAGGCGCAGTGGCTATGGCGGCTATAGGGTCATGGTGGCGCGGCAGCACAGCACAACGCGCAGTTGCTTAGGAAAACTTGGGCAAGTTGAACTGTGGTGGCACACCCATACGGGTATTGATAACCCACTGCTGCGCAATCGACAAGATGTTATTGGTAATCCAGTACAACACCAAACCTGCGGGGAAGAAGAAGAACATCACGCTAAATATCAGCGGCATAAACCACATCATTTTGGCCTGCAATGGATCTGGTGGCACAGGGTTCAACGCCGTTTGCAAGACCGTCGTAAGTGTCATGAACAAAGGCAAGATGTAGTACGGATCGGGTGCCGAGAGGTCTTTGATCCAGAGGACCCAAGGGGCATTGCGCATTTCTACACTGGACAACAATACCCAATACAAAGCAATGAAGACCGGGATTTGTACCAAGATAGGAAAGCATCCACCCATTGGATTGACCTTTTCTTCACGGTAAATACGCATCATCTCCTGTTGCATTTGTTGTGGCTTGTCTTTCAAGCGCTCACGCATCTCGGTAATTTTCGGGGTTACCGCTTTCATCTTGGCCATGCTGGCATAGGCCTTGGCGTTGAGCCAATAAAAAGCGATCTTCAGCAGCACCACAAGCGCCACAATCGCCCAACCCCAGTTCTGAATCATGCTGTGCAACTTGTCCAGCAACCAGTAAAGTGGCTTGGACAAAGGGGTGAGCCAGCCATAGTCTTTTACCAACTCAAAACCATTGGCGAAGGACTCCAGCATTTTTTCTTCCTGCGGGCCCACAAATAGACGGGTCTCAATGGTCTTACTTTGACTGGCAGCGATGGCTTCGAGCGGAGCGATTAAGGTCGCGCGGTAGCAACAATCGGCCATCTGGGATCCTATGTCAACGCCCTCCATCGATACAGTGCGTTGCATCCCCTGTGGCAAAGCCCATGCACTCACAAAGTAATGCTGGACCATTGCAATATAGCCGTTGCTTGATTCTTTCTCGTAATCGGCCTTCTTTTTCTTTAAATCCGCAAACTCCACTTTTTGGTACTTTTTGTTATCGGTATAGACCGCAGGACCCGTGAACGTCGAGTAGAACGAGGACTCGCCCAAGGGCTTGTTGCCATCGCGCACCAATTGCAAATAAAGCTGCGGGGAGATGGGTGCACCAGAGACATTGATCAGCTCATGCTTCACCCCGATGTCATACCCCGCACGTGGAATCGTAAAGGTCTTGACCAATTTAATGCCGCCGACTTCGGCAGATGCAAAGCGCAAGGTCAGCTCGTTTTCGCCTTCTTTAAATGCATTGGCACCAGTGAAGGTCATTGGCGTTTTGTGCGTTGGGAAGCTGCCCGGCGTTACGCCACCGATAACGCCCGTTTGTGCAAGGTAGACGCGCTCCTTGCTGTCATCGAGCAAGACAAAGTTCTTAGACTTGTCCGTCGTATCCGCATATTTCAATAGCTCTGCGCGAACCAATGATCCCCCCTCGGTATCAAAGCTGAGCTTCATCACATCGCTCACCACTTCAACCGTTTGCTTGGGCACCGACACAACTGCTGCCACTGGCACCTGGCTTGCAGGCGCTGTCGGCACAGCCGAAGGCGTTGCCCCACCACTGGGTACCCCTGCATTGTCTTGCTTAATTGGCGACGCGATGGTCGTTGGCTGTACTGCCTCAGCCTGAGTCGGCGCTGCTGGCATAAAGGTCGCTTTTCGACCATTATGAATTTGCCACTGATCCCACAAAAGGACTATAGAAAATCCAAAAATTACCCACAAAATGGTTCGCCGAATTTCGTTCATGAAAGAGTGTCTTTAGTAGAAGAAGGAATCAACCGGGTAAAGAACCGCGGCATGCTGGAGGGAACCGGATCGCACCCGCCCGCACACAGTGGGTTACAACGCAGCAATCGCGCTGCGAGCAAATAGGACCCCGCAGCGGCACCATGCCGTTGCAAAGATTGGATTGCGTAAACAGAACAAGTGGGCTCAAAACGACACGAAGCACCCAGCCAAGGGCTCAACAATAGCCGATACGCCTTGACGACACCGATAAGTAGCTGGCGGATCATGCGAGGGACCTCGTTGAACGGGCACGCTCTGGAATCTTCGCTGCACCAGATTGCGCCGCACCAAAAAGCGCGATGAGTTCTTGGCGCACAGCCGCTTTGAGTAACGTAGAGTTTGCACTTCTAAACCCCAAAGGGTCAAAACCCGCCCGCAGGCGCACCACGTGTGCGCGCTCCAATAGCGAGTTTTCTATGCTTGCACTCACGTTATATATCTGGCGTTTGATCGAGTTTCGGGTAACAGCCCTCTTGGCCCACCGCTTGGGCACCATTGCCCCAAGCCATACCTCGTGTGAGGGAAACAAAACAGGTCCCGCTTGAGGCATGCTCAAAGGCCTTAGGTCGCAGCTATGGAGTGCAAAGTGGGCTGTTTTGCTCAGCACGCCTCCCGCCAGAGCTGCTTGGAACTGCGGACGTGTTTTAAGGCGCTGCACAGTCAAAGCAAAACAGCAAGGCCGATGTAGCTATTTAAATGGAGCTTCGGCCAGAAACCAGCAATTACACCGCTAGACGCTTGCGCCCCTTAGCGCGACGTGCATTGATAACTGCGCGGCCACCACGGGTCTTCATGCGAACAAGAAAGCCGTGGGTACGGGCGCGGCGAATTTTGGATGGTTGGTACGTGCGTTTCATGTGAAATTCCTAACTGACTCTGTATTGATTTTAAAGACCCATAGATCTTTGGATGCCGCTTGTATTGCCCCGATCAAAATCAGTGCAGCCCTCCATTATCGCAAATTTTCTCAAGCCCAGCAACACCTAGCCTATTCCAATGAGGTGTGAGCCTGAACGGGGGTACGTGATTCCACCGAGGTATGAGCCTGAACGGTGGTTTTGGGTCGATCATTTTTCATATGGTGATCGACA
>JBIIYT010000185.1:0-5293 GCA_044346675.1 Rhodoferax sp.
ATCAGGCTGAGCAAATCGTCAGCCCGACCATGCAGCAGCTTGGCCATGAAATCGGCACTGCACGGGGCGATCAAAATAGCATCGGCCTCACGGCTCAAATTGATGTGGGCCATGTTATTGGCCTCACGCGCATCCCACTGGGAGTGGTACACCGGGCGGTTGCTCAATGCCTGCATGGTCACCGGGGTAATGAATTGGCTGGCGGCCTCAGTCATCACCACCTGGACTGTGGCGCCTTCTTTGACCAATGCACGGCACAGCTCGGCGGCCTTGTAGCAAGCAATACCGCCCGTGAGCCCCAACACAATATGCTTACCACTTAAGTCCATAACCACCTGCAAACTTGCCAAGAAAAACAAAAGACTTCTTGCAAACACGCAAGAGCCGCTGGTCGCAATGTAGCAGACACTTATAATCTCGCTTTACCACCTCATCGAACCTCACAGTTCGCCCGGGAATATGACCAAATTTGTCTTCGTCACCGGCGGTGTGGTGTCTTCCCTTGGCAAGGGAATCGCCTCAGCCTCCTTAGCAGCGATATTGGAATCGCGAGGCCTCACAGTCACTTTAATCAAGCTCGACCCCTACTTAAACGTAGACCCGGGAACCATGTCGCCCTTGCAACATGGCGAAGTATTCGTCACAGAAGATGGTGCGGAAACGGATTTGGACTTGGGCCACTACGAACGCTTCGTGGAAACACGCATGCGCAAGGCCAACAACTTCACCACCGGCCAAATCTACAAAAGCGTACTCGACAAAGAGCGCCGTGGCGACTACTTGGGCAAGACCGTGCAGGTTATCCCCCACGTTACCAACGAAATTCAAGATTTTGTGAAGCGCGGTGCCCGCTGGGGCGAGCCCGATGCAGTGGACGTAGCCATTGTGGAAATCGGCGGCACGGTGGGGGATATTGAGTCCCTGCCCTTCCTAGAAGCCGTGCGCCAAATGAGCCTAAAAATGGGCCCCAACAACAGCGCCTTTGTGCACCTGAGCTATGTGCCATGGATTGCCGCCGCAGGCGAACTCAAAACCAAGCCCACACAGCACACCGCCAAGCAGTTGCGCGAAATCGGTATCCAAGCCGACGCGCTCTTGTGCCGTGCGGACCGGCCCATCCCCGCCGAAGAGCGCCAAAAAATATCGCTCTTCTCCAACGTACCCGAATGGGGCGTGATCTCCATGTGGGACGTGGACACCATTTACAAAGTGCCCCGCATGCTGCACGAGCAAGGGCTGGACGGCCTCATTTGCGACAAACTGCGCCTGAATACCCCACCGGCCAACCTCAAACGTTGGGACGACTTGGTTTACGAGACCGAGCACCCACAAGGCGAGGTGAGCATTGCCATGGTGGGCAAGTATGTGGACCTGTCAGACAGCTACAAATCGCTGAACGAGGCCCTGCGCCACGCAGGCATGAAAAACCATGTGAAAGTCAAAATCGGTTACATCGATTCAGAAACCATCACCACCGACAACGTAGCGCAGCTCACCAAATACGACGCGGTGCTGGTGCCCGGCGGCTTTGGTAAGCGCGGCATCGAAGGCAAAATCAGCGCAGCCCGCTTTGCGCGCGAAAACAAAATTCCTTACCTAGGCATTTGCCTAGGCATGCAAGTGGCCACCATCGAATTTGCCCGCCACGTGGCCGGTTTGAAAGACGCCAACAGCACCGAGTTTGAGCCCGACGGTCCCAACCCGGTGATTGCGCTGATTGCCGAATGGAAAGATGCCGACGGCACTATCAAAACGCGCAATAAAAATTCCGACCTGGGCGGCACCATGCGCCTAGGGGCGCAAAGCTCTGATGTGAGTAAAGACACCTTGGCCCACGCCATTTATGGCGACGTGGTGACCGAGCGCCACCGCCATCGCTACGAGGCCAACGTCAACTACCTTGATGAGCTACGCAAAGCCGGACTGGTAATCTCTGCGCTAACCCAGCGCGAAAAACTCACCGAAATGGTGGAGCTGCCGCAAACGGTACACCCTTGGTATGTGGGTGTGCAATTCCACCCCGAGTTCAAATCTACGCCGTGGGACGGCCACCCGCTGTTCAATGCTTTTGTCAAAGCGGCGCTGACCCACCAAGCCCAAGGCAAAAGCCTGAAGGTGGCAAGCTGATGAAGCTGTGTGGTTTTGAGGTCGGCCTGCAGCACCGCTTTTTTTTGATTGCGGGGCCCTGCGTTATTGAGTCGGAACAGTTGCAAATGGACACGGCTGGCACCCTGAAAGAAATCACCGCCAGCCTGGGCATTCCGTTTATTTTCAAAAGCAGCTTTGACAAGGCCAACCGCTCTAGCGGTGCCACATTTCGCGGCCCCGGCATCGACAAAGGGCTTGAAATACTCGCCAAGGTAAAGCGCGAATTGCAGCTACCCGTGCTCACCGACATCCATAGCGAAGAGCAAATTGCCCAAGTTGCCTCCGTGGTGGACGTGCTGCAAACCCCCGCATTTTTATGCCGCCAGACCGATTTCATTCGCACGGTAGCCCAAAGTGGCAAGCCCGTGAATATCAAGAAGGGGCAGTTTCTGGCCCCGGGCGATATGAAAAATGTGATCGACAAAGCCCGTGCTGCCGCTAAAGAGGCGGGCTTGGAGCAAGACAACTTCATGGCCTGCGAGCGCGGTGTGAGTTTTGGCTACAACAACTTGGTAAGCGACATGCGCAGCCTAGCCATCATGCGCGACACGCTCGCGCCTGTGGTGTTTGACGCCACGCATTCGGTGCAGTTGCCCGGTGGTCAAGGCACTAGCAGTGGTGGGCAGCGCGAGATGGTGCCTGTGCTGGCCCGCGCAGCAGTGGCAGTGGGTGTGGCGGGTCTGTTCATGGAAACCCACCCCGACCCCTCTCAAGCCCTGAGTGATGGCCCCAACGCGGTACCTCTGCGCCACATGAAGGCTTTGTTAGAAACCTTGGTGGCGCTGGATGAGGTCACTAAGAAGAACCCGTTCCTAGAAAACAGTTTTAACTGATCGAGAACCTATTGTTTTGGCAAGTGTAGTTTTTGTATTTTGTTTAGAAAGTAGAAATAATGAGTGCAATTGTTGATATCGTCGGTCGCGAAATTTTGGATTCGCGCGGTAACCCCACCGTTGAATGTGACGTGCTGTTGGAAAGCGGCACCATGGGCCGTGCTGCGGTACCCAGTGGCGCCTCCACCGGCTCGCGCGAAGCCATTGAGCTGCGTGATGGCGACAAAAAACGCTACCTAGGCAAGGGCGTGCTCAAAGCGGTGGAGTTCATCAACACCGAGATATCCGAAGCCGTGTTGGGCCTCGATGCGTCGGAGCAGGCGTTCTTGGACAAGACCTTAATCGACTTGGACGGCACTGACAACAAATCTCGCCTGGGCGCCAACGCCATGCTGGCAGTGTCTATGGCCGTGGCCCGCGCCGCGGCTGAAGAATCTGGCCTACCCTTGTACCGCTACTTTGGTGGCATGTCTGCCGTGCAAATGCCCGTGCCGATGATGAACGTCATCAACGGCGGCGAGCACGCCAACAACAACCTCGACTTGCAAGAGTTGATGATCATCCCCGTGGGTGCGCCTAGCTTTCGCGAAGCACTGCGCTGGGGCGCAGAAGTGTTCCACGCCTTGAAGAAAATTCTGCACGACAAGAACATCAGCACCGCGGTGGGCGACGAAGGTGGTTTTGCCCCGAACGTGCCCAACCACGAGGCAGCAATCCAAATGATTTTGGAAGCGATTGACAAAGCTGGCTATGTGGCTGGTGAGCAAATTGCGTTGGGCTTGGACTGCGCTGCCTCTGAGTTTTACAAAGACGGCAAGTACCACTTGGAAGGCGAAGGCTTGGTGCTTAGCAGTCAAGAGTGGACCGACATCTTGGCCACTTGGGTGGACAAGTACCCCATCATCAGCATTGAAGACGGTATGCACGAGGGCGACTGGGACGGCTGGAAGATTTTGACTGAGCGCTTGGGCAAAAAAGTGCAGTTGGTGGGTGACGATTTGTTCGTGACCAACACTAAGATCCTCAAAGAAGGCATCGACAAAGGCATTGGAAACTCGATTCTCATCAAGATCAACCAAATTGGCACCTTGACCGAAACCTTTGCGGCCATCGAGATGGCCAAGCGTGCGGGCTACACCGCCGTCATAAGCCACCGCTCTGGCGAGACGGAAGACTCCACTATTTCTGACATTGCGGTGGGCACCAACGCAGGTCAAATCAAAACCGGATCTTTAAGCCGCTCGGACCGCATGGCCAAGTACAACCAGTTGCTGCGCATAGAAGAAGACTTGGGCGATGTGGCGGTATACCCAGGGCGCGCGGCGTTTTACAACCTGCGTTAATTGCCCCTAGCTGCCCGACCATCCCGCACCATGGCACCGCGCATTGTTCCAGCTGCACTGATCGCTCTCTTGGTGATCTTGCATGCGCAGTTGTGGTTTGGTCGGGGCAGTGTGCCCAATGTGGCAAAACTGGTGAGTCAGCTAGAAGACCAAAAGCACAGTAACGCCGTGGCCGCGGTGGCCAATGAGCGCTTGGCCGCAGAAATCAATGACCTGAAAGAGGGCTTAGAAATTGTGGAAGAAAAAGCCCGCTCTGAGCTGGGCATGGTCAAGGCCAATGAGATTTACGTCCAGATAGCCAAGTAAAGCGTCATTGGGAACACTTCATTGAGCCGTCGCCGGTCCATCCAAATTTTGATGGGGTTCGGTAAACAATAGCGCGGCGTCTACGGCATCAAAACGGTACTGCACCCCGCAAAATTCGCAAGCCACTTCTATGTCGGCACGCTCCGACAAGATGCTCTCGGCGTCTTCGCGCCCTAGGCCCACAATCATGCGCCCTACCCGCTCGCGGCTGCAATTGCAGGCAAAGCGCGGGGCCGTCTCTCCCTGCAGGGGTTCAAACCGCGTCAAGCGTTCTTCCCAAAAGAGGCGGTGCAAAATGGTGTCTACATCCAAGCTCAAGAGTTCTTCGCGCTTTAAGCTGCTCGCCAAAATGGCAATACGGTTGTAGTGCTCATTCACGCCAATTTGGTCTTCATTTTCCTTAGCCACCATGCTGCCTGCCAAATTGGCAGTACCTTGCATGGGCAGGCGCTGAATGAGCAAGCCTGCAGCCACATGTTCGTCAGCGGCCAACACCAAGGTGGTATCCAACTGCTCACTTTGCAACATGTAGTGCTCCAGCACCGCACTGAGCTTTTCAATGGGTTGGCCATGGTCGTCAAACAAGGGCACCACCCCTTGGTAGGGCTGCTGCCCGGGGAACTTGGTTTTGGGGTCTAGGGTAATGGCACAGCGCCCCAGATT
>JBIIYT010000016.1:0-16510 GCA_044346675.1 Rhodoferax sp.
GCATTGCTATGGGCGATGGCGCCAACGACCTGCCCATGATGGGTGTGGCTGGCTTGTCGGTGGCCTACCACGCCAAGCCCAAGGTGCGTGAGCAAGCCATGGTGGCTGTTAACAGCGGTGGGCTGGACCGGCTGCTGGAAGTGGTGCGTCCTTAAGCTAGGCGCGCTGCGCTCTAGCTGCGCTCCACCACGCTGCGCCCGGCTTGCACAGTGAAGCTGGCCAGTGTTTCCACTATTGCTTCGGCACGCGTCACATCATCCACCACGCGCAAGGTGGTGGTGAGTTGGCCGGGGGTAAATTCCACCACGCCGTAGCCTTTTTTCTCGGCGTCGGCAAACACAAAATGCGGGTTCTCGGCCAAGCGTTGCGCGGTGTGCTTGTTGCCGCCCGAACGCGACGTAATGCTGGTGCCACAAAATTCCACGCCCACCGTAGCGCTGGCG
Organism: Rhodoferax sp.; assembly: GCA_044346675.1. GTDB lineage: Bacteria > Pseudomonadota > Gammaproteobacteria > Burkholderiales > Burkholderiaceae_C > Allorhodoferax. Next base: position 444 of record JBIIYT010000016.1, read on the forward strand.
CGGCCAGCGGCAGTGGGCGCATAGTCGGCCTTTACATGGCCCACCCAGTTTTCATGCACATCACCGCCTAAAAACACGGCGTTGCGCACGGCATTTTTTTGCAGCGCAGCGGTAATGCGGGTGCGCGCTGCGCTGTAGCCGTCCCAGCCATCGTTAAAGAAGGCCTGCTCAGGCCCGCCCTTGTTGTCTCTCTGGCCAAACAGGGTGGACTGGCCGACTACGTTCCAGGTGTTAGCGCGCGTGCTTGCTTGCGCAAACTCTGCGCCTAACCACGCCTCTTGTTGCGCGCCCAGCATGGTGCGCTTGGGGTCCGCCCACGCGGCACAGCTAGCAGGGTTCACCATACTTGCACCTAGGCCACCACCTTTGGTGCAGGCCTGGGGGTCTTTGTATTGGCGCGTGTCTAGCAAATACAGCGAGGCCAGTCTGCCAAAGTCCACGCGCTGGTAAATGCGCATCTCGGCGGCATTGTCGTGCTGCAGCAGGCCGGCCATTGCGCGCATAAGCGTGGAAGCCCGAATGGGCATGTTCTCGTAATACGCTTGGTAGGCTGCAGCGCGGCGGCGGGCAAAGTCTGCGGGGTTGGAGAACACATCAGCGATGCTTCCATTGCCGCCCTGCACGCCAGCGTAGTCGTTTTGCACCTCGTGGTCGTCCCAGCTCATGAGCCAGGGGCAGGCTGCGTGCATGGCTTGTAGGGCGGGGTCGGACTTGTGCAGTGCGTAGCGGGCGCGGTAGTCGTCCAGCGTGATAACAAAGCCCAAGCTGGGAGTCATATTGGGCATACGCACCGCTTTGGGTGCGCCAGGATATTCGTAAATATAGTCGCCCAAAAACATCACTGCATCGAGGTGTTCCTCGCGCATGTGGCGGTAGGCGCTGTAGTAGCCGTGCTCCCAGCGCTGGCACGATGCATAGGCAAGCCGCAGCCGCGCCACCTTGGTACCCGGTGCGGGAAAGGTGCGCGTGCGCCCGGTGGCGCTGACTGCGTTGCCCACCATAAAGCGGTAGTGGTACCAACGGTCGCTCTGCAGACCCTGCACTTCCACATGCACCGAGTGGCCGAGCTGCGCAGTGGCGCTGGTAGTGCCGCTTTGCACCACGCGTTGGAACTGTGCGTCGTGCGCTAGCTCCCAGCGCACGGGAACGCTCTGCGAAGGGTCTGCGGCCAATGCGCTTGGCGCCAACCGGGTCCACAACACCACAGAGCTGGCGTCAGGCGAGCCGCTGGCTACGCCATAGGCAAAGGGGTAACTGTCCAGCCGGGTGGCACTACCCGCAGCAGCGCCAAGCCACAGTGGGCTGAAGGAGCCGGTGGCGGTACTTGTAGCCGCAAGCAGCTTGAAGAGTTGGCGGCGTTGCACTACTTGAACAAGCCTTTGACCGCATTGCCCACCGCGCTGGCACCACTTTTGACACCACCCACCACCCCATCCAGTTTTAAGGACGACACACCTTTAGTCACACTCTGCGTCATGGCAGTGATCACTTGGCGCGAAGCCTCCCCTACGGTCACTCCACCGGCTTTTTTGCCAATGTCGCTCATATGCAGGTCCGCCACCGGTAGCGTTACCACTTTTCCTTGCAACTGGGCGGCAGTTACTTTGGCGCTAGCGCCTTTGATGTACAGGTGGTCAATAATCACTTTCTTCTCTTGGCCGCTGCTCGGCGTCTGCTTTTGGCCCCCGGTCTTGTCTGCCACATAGGCTTCTACATTGCGCTGAATCACATCCAAGTTGCTGCCGCTGCTGGCATGCTCGTAAGTGACTAGCGGTTTTTCAATAATGATCTCTTTAATGCGCACCACATCTTGGGTGATGGTGGCAACATCTAGCACCATGCTGATGCGGCCCACCTCTAGCGCCTTAGGCGTAGCAAAGCCTTTGGGATTGCCCAGCTCCAAACGGTAAAGCGCAGCCAGCCCTTCGGTGGGGCGAATCTTCACCGAATCCAGCTTCACATTGACCTTGGTGATCTCCGGCCCGTAGGAGCGAATGGCCGAGGCGACCAAGTTATCTAAGGAGCTAAACAACCACCATGCACCACCCCCCACCAGCAGCAACACCACGACCAAACTAATCCACAACAATCTGCGCATACGCAAGTCCTTCAAGTTGATGATGATTTACACACCCGTGCACCTGCCGTTGAGCGGGTAGGCGGGGTCGGTGTAGCCAGGGGTAGACGGATGGCCGGGTTTGACCAGGCTATCTACCAGCACTTCGTCTTCAGCGCTCACAACATAGTCCAGCGCGGGCAAATAGTCTTGCCACTGCTGTAGCGTGCGCGGACCGGCAATAACCGAGCTCACTATTGGGTTGGCCAACACCCAGGCGGTGGCGAACTGGGCCAGGCTGCAGCCTTTAGCCTCTGCATGCACTTTGAGCTGCTGCGCAATTACCAAAGATTCTTCGCGAAACTCGGTCTCGGTAATGCGCTTGTCGCCCCGGCCTGCGCGGGTAGTGGGGTCTGGCGCTTGGCCCACCGCATATTTGCCGCTCAGCACCCCACGCGCAATCGGGCTATAGGGCGTGACGCCAATACCGTAGTGGGCACATGCGGGCAATATCTCTACCTCGGGCATGCGGTTAAGCAAGTTGTAGTAAGGCTGGCACACCACCGGTGCCGGCATGCCCAGTTGGCCCGCCAAGCGCACCATTTCTCCAATGCGCCAGCCCCGAAAGTTAGACACACCCCAGTAGCGAATTTTTCCTGCTCGCAGCAGCACATCCAGCGCGCGCAGGGGCTCCTCCAAATTCATGCCATCGAAGTCGCGGTGCAGGTACAAAATGTCTACATAGTCGGTATGCAAGCGGCCTAAGGATGCGTCTACCTCGCGCAGCATCCAACTGCGCGAATAGTGGCCGTGGTTCACCCGCTCTGCCATGGTGTTGCCCAGCTTGGTGGCCAGCACCCAGTCGTGTCGCTGGCCTTTAAGCAAGCTGCCCACCATGCTCTCCGACGCGCCTTTGGTGTACACATCGGCGGTGTCGATGTAGTTCACACCGTGGGCGTGTGCATCGGCCACTATGGCAGAAGCCTCTGCATGCTCGGTTTGGTCACCAAACATCATGGTGCCCAAGCACAGGGTCGAGACTTTGAGATTGCTTTTACCCAAGTGGCGGTAGTGCATACGTTGAAGTCCAGTTCACAAAAAGAGACTTCACAAATTCTATGCGCTAGTCACCCAAAGTCAGTCGCTGCAGTGGGGGCATGGGCTGCTGGCTGGCGGTTTGTAGCATCTCCCGCGCAGCGGCCACCGGCACACCCAGATTGGAGCCATTAAACCCATCCAACACCGCACGCGTAATGGCCAACACCTCGCCGCGCAAATTCACCACAGGCCCACCACTACCGCCAGTGGTGGTTTGCGCGTCGTACACCACCGCTGCGGGGCTGACCTGCGCCACAATGCCACGGCTCACCAAAGGGCGTATCAGGCCCGCATGAGCCAAAGCGTTCGCCGCTTGCAAATCGTCCATACCGGGCTGGCTGCGCAAGCGGCTCACCAGCGCGGTATCGGCACGCGCCATTAGCGCACTCAAGCCCGTGGGGTAGCCCAGCACCACCGCCGCGTCGCCCGGCGAAGGCACTGCCTCTGCCATTCGCAAAGGCTTTGCATGCAGTGCAGCACCACTGCCGCGCAGCATGGCCAAGTCGTGCTCCAAACTCACCCCCAGCACCTCCACCTGAAATGGCTTGGCGTCTGAGGGCAAAAAGCCCCGCAGCTCCACCAACATGGGCCGTACGCCCAGCTCGGCAATGAACTGCGCAGCCGAACCACGCTCCCATGGCCGTGCAATATGCCGATTGGTAAGCAGCGTGCCCGCATCATCCACCACAAAGGCGGTCCCGCTAAAACGCGTTAAATACACAGGGCCGTTGCCTGCGCGGGTGAGATAGGGTTTACCGTCAGGCGTTTTTTGCACCTCTCCCTTGGCCACCGTATAGCGCAAAGGCAGCAAGGTACGCGGGTCTACCAACTGGAATTGCCCTTGAATAAGCGCTATGGAGCCACCCACCTGCGCCACCAAGGGCGCAACCGAACCAGACTCGATGGCCCTAACCCGCGCTTGCGCATCACGCAAAGACTGCACCTCGCCACGGCTCGTGTTTTGCAACTCAAATACCTGCACTTGGGCTTGGGCCAAGCGCTGCTCAAGATCTGCAGTGCGAAAGTGCTGCACCACCATGGCAAGTAACAAAACAAAGCTCACAGCCCCCAGCACCAGCACACGCCGTAGCCGCCGCTTGGCCCCACGGCGTCGGTCGGTTACACGCACTCTTTTGTTGGCGTGTGGCAACTGGGGCGATGGAGGGGAAGCGTCCATGGTCAAGCTCCACGAATGGCGAATGCCCCCAGATTACCCGCAAACGGGACGCTTGGGCGAGCAATATTTAACCGTGTTTGGGCCACATTTGAGCGCTTAAGGCGTACACATGGCTTAAAGCGCGGCCCCCAAACGCCGTACCCCCTCTTCAATCTTCGCCACATCGGCCGTGGCAAAGCTCAGGCGCAGTGTCGCCTTGTCTGGGTTGCTGGCAAAAAACGGAGTGCCGGGCACAAAGGCCACCAGCTTGTCGATGGCGCGTTTGGCAAAGGCGGCTGCGTCTTGCTCCTTACCTGCCGCGCCAGTCAAGCGGGCCCAGAAAAACATACCGCCCTGTGGGGCGCTAAAGCTAATGGCATCGCCCAGCTCGCGGTGCAGTGCGGTGGCCATGGTTTGTGCGCGCTGGGCGTAGGTGCCGCGCACCTTGTCTAGCGCGGTGTCTAGGCGCCCTAGCGCGAGATATTGCGCGGCTATTGCTTGGGTTAGGTTACTGGTGTGAGCATCGCTAAACTGTTTGCACATCACCGCATTGGCCAGCAGCTGCGGCTGCGCAATGAGCCAACCCACGCGCAGACCGGGACTCAGCACCTTGCTAAAGCTTCCACAATAGGCCAACCACTCGCGCGAACCCGGCACCTGATCGCTCAGAGCGAGCATGCTGGGCGGCGGTGTAGCGCCAAAATACAACTCGCCATACGGGTCATCTTCCACCACCAGCACTTGGTACTTAGCCGCCAGCTCCAGCACTCGCTTGCGACGCGCTAGGCTCAGCATGGCGCCGCTGGGGTTACCAAAGGTGGGGATGAGATACACCAGCTTGGGGCGGTGCTCCACGATCAATTTCTCAAGTTCATCCACCTTCACGCCATCCGCATCAATAGGTGCGTTCACCAAATCTGCGCCATACAGGCGAAAGCACTGGATGGTGGCCAAAAACGTGGGCCCCTCCACAACCACCTTGTCGCCGGGGTTGATCATGGTTTTGCCAATCAGGTCTAGCGCCTGCTGGCTGCCGGTGGTGGTAATGATTTCTTCAGGCCGGGCAGCAACGCCTTTCTTAGCCATATGCGTGCTTAATGCCTCGCGCAAGGGACCCCAACCTTCGGTCGCACCGTATTGCAGCACTGCGCCGGGGTTGTTGGCATACACCTGGTCAGTAGCCTGTTTAATGCCTTCCACATCAAACAGCGCCGGGTCTGGAAAGCCCCCCGCAAAGCTGATGATGCCGGGTTTACCGAGCAGTTTGAAGAGCTCGCGAATGGCAGAAGTTTCTACATTTTTCAGGCGGTCGGCAAATTGCATGGATTCAAACTTTCATGACAAAGAGGTGTATCTAGATGCCTAGACGCGGCGCATTTAGGGTAAATTGTCACCGATTAGTGCAACCCCATTTTCAGGAACGCCATGAGCCGTCTCGATTCGTTTTTTGAGTCCGTCAAACTCCCCGCCATGCCCGAGGTGGCGCATGCCTTGATTAAGGTGCTCAACGACGAAGACGCGGGCGTACCCGAGGTGACCAAAGTCATTGCCCAAGACCCAGCCCTTTCAGCCAAAATTCTGCGCTTGGCCAATAGCGCCGAATTTTCATTGCCACGCGGGGTGAGCACGGTGCGCGATGCGGTGTCTATGGTAGGCATGTACAAGGTAAGCACCATGGCATTGGGGGCATGTCTGAACGATGCATGCCCTGCCGCACCGGGACTGGACCGCAAAGAATTTTGGCGCAGCAATACCGCCTGCGCTGGCTATGCGCAGTGGCTCGCTGGCGGCTTGGACATGGACGCACAAGTGGCCTGGCTCACCGGCCTCATGCTGCGACTGGGTCAACTACTCATTGGGCAGACAGACCCTGCAGCCTTTCAAAAAATTGAAGCCTTGCCGCGCACACCTGGCGAGCGCTGGGCGCGCGAACGCACCTTGGTCGGCTTTAGCGAAGGCCAAATCACCGCCGAGATGGCGCACCGCTGGAACTTCCCCATGCAAATAGTGCAAGCTTTGCAGCGCGCGGCAGATCCACTCACCGAGCAGGCCTTTTCCCGCCTAGGCGCGGTGCTGCACTTGGCCGGGCTCATGGCTGACACCCCAGGCGCTACGGCGGACGTGGTGGACACTCTGCCGCGTGACGTCATCACCGCGTTGGCGCTAGACGTGCAGTGGATGCGCAGCACCTTCCCCCCTGAAGATTCCTTCACGAACATTGCGGCGCTGTAACGTCCGCTGCCTTGTACAAGCTGCTGCCCCGTGAAACCCGCTGCTATCGAAACCTTTTTCGCCACCCTGCAAGCGGCTAACCCGCACCCCAAAACCGAACTGGAATACACATCCACGTTTGAGCTCCTCACCGCCGTGCTGCTCTCAGCCCAGGCCACCGATGTGGGTGTCAACAAGGCCACGCGCAAACTCTTTGCCGTGGCCAACACGCCGCAACAAATATTGGACCTCGGGCTAGAAGGCCTAGAACGCTACATCAGCTCCATTGGCCTGTACCACAGCAAGGCGCGCCACTTACTGCAAACCTGCCGCATGCTGGTGGACGAGCACGCAGGCCAAGTGCCGCGCACCCGCGAAGCGCTGGAAACCTTACCCGGCGTGGGCCGCAAAACGGCCAATGTGGTGCTGAACGTGGCCTTTGGCGAGCCGACCATGGCTGTGGACACGCACCTCTTTCGCCTGGGCAACCGAACGGGCCTGGCCAAAGGCAAAACCCCGCTAGAGGTAGAGCACAAACTGCTCAAACGCATACCACCCACTTATTTGCTGCACGCGCACCACTGGCTCATCTTGCATGGGCGCTATGTGTGCCAAGCGCGCAAGCCCCAGTGCTGGCAATGCGCGGTGGCTCAGGTGTGCGACTACAAGCCCAAAACTCCGCCACCCACCTAGGCTGGCATGTCCACCACCCTCCAAGTGCCATAGCCCGGCGCATCGGCGGGCCACTGCGCAGCTTGCTGCACCTGTAGCTGCCCTTGCGCCACCAGCTGCGCGGCACGAATCACCCCCGCATGGGTGATCCACACGGCAGCGGTTTCAGGCAAGCCTTGTGTTTCTCGCCATACCGCAGCCACCCGGGCCAGCACTGCATTGGCACTTTCTACCCCACCAAACAGGTGCTCACCAAAGTCATCGGTCCAGCGCTGCATCGCATCTGCAGGTATCTGCGCCCAAGGCACGCCCTCCCATTGGCCAAAGTTCATCTCGGCCAAGCGCGCATCGGTACGGAAGTGCAAGTCGGGCCGCAAGCTTTGGAGTGCTTGCGCAAGCAACGCACATCTTTGCAGTGGAGAGACCCACGCCGAGATACCACTAGGCAACTGCACGGCCAATGCCATAGCGGCCCTGTGGGTGGCCGCAGAGTCGGGCGCCATATCCAATGCGCCATAGCACACGCCCGGCGCCACCTGCGGCTGGGCGTGTCGTACCAGCCAGAGTTTCATGGGGCAGACTCCATGTAGATCGGTATACAAAGGCGCATTCAGCATGAAGCACCCGTAAAAGGCACACGAACTGTAACCCACGTAAACTGCAGGTATGTCATTTTCCGCTTTGAGCTTATCCCCTGCTGTCCTTCGCGCAGTCAACACCAAGGCCTTTTTAGCGCCCACCCCCGTTCAACTTGCCGCCATTGCGCCCGCCTTGCTCGGGCGCGACGTGCTGGCCTGCGCGCAAACTGGTTCCGGCAAAACCCTGGCATTTGCATTGCCACTGTTGCAAAAATTGGAGCAAACCACACTCTACAGTCCACGGCGTGTTTTGGCACTCATCTTGGTACCTACGCGCGAATTGGCAGCCCAAGTGGGCGAAGACATTCGCAGCTTGGCCAGCCACTTATCCCAGGCCATGAAGGTTACTATCGTCTTTGGGGGGGTATCTATCAATCCGCAAATGATGGGCTTGCGTGGGGGTGCCGACATCATCGTAGCCACCCCAGGGCGGCTGCTGGACTTGATAGACCACAACGCACTTTCTCTCTCGCACGTCAGCACGCTGGTCTTAGATGAGGCCGACCGATTGCTGGACATGGGCTTTTCCGACGAGCTAGCCCGCATTTTGAGCCTGCTACCCACCCAGCGCCAAAACCTGTTCTTCTCGGCTACCTTTCCTGCAGCAGTACAAGCCCTGGCGAGCGCGCTGCTGCATGACCCTGTGCGGATAGATGTGTTGCCAGACCCCAGCGCCGCGCCAGACATTGTGCAAACCGCCATTGCGGTAGACCCGCCGCGACGCACACAGTTACTGCGCCACCTGATTCAAAACAAGGCTTGGACTCGGGTACTGGTATTTGTAGCCACCAAACACGCCGCCGAGATGGTGGCCGACAAGCTGCGCAAGGCTGGGATTGATGCCGAGCCCTTCCATGGAGTGCTGAGCCAAGGCAAGCGCACGCAGGTGCTGATGGACTTTAAAGCCTCACGCGTGAGGGTGGTCGTGGCCACCGATGTAGCGGCACGCGGGCTCGACATTGCCCAACTCCCGGTGGTGGTGAACTACGACCTTCCCCGCTCTGCAGTGGACTACACGCACCGCATTGGCCGCACGGGACGCGCGGGTGAACGCGGTTTGGCCGTGAGCTTTGTGAGCGCAGACACTGCAGCGCATTTCCGCTTGATAGAAAAGCGCATAGGTCTTCATCTACCTTTAGAGCAGGTGCCAGGGTTTGAGCCCTTGCTGAGCGCCCCTGTGCTACAGCCCAACCCTAGCGACCATGCCAACGGCGGCATCAAGGGCAAGCGCCCCAGCAAGAAAGACAAACTGCGGGCAGCCATGGCAAAAAACTAATGTGCATTTGCCTGCCTTTAAAATCATGCGATTTACGCATAACCACATGAGTTAACAACTTTCCTCACCCCAATTCACGAGCGTGAACCTAAAATTCACAGCATTCCAAAGAGAGCCCTTAGCGATTTATGACCACCTTTACTCCTGCCGATCTGCTGACCTATGCCCAAAAACATGCCGGGGCAAATTCCTCCCAAATTGTCAACTTCGTCAGCGCTTATTTCGAGGGCACCGATCCTGCTGAGCTGCAAGCCCGCGGCGCTGCCACACTGTTTGCGAGCGCCAGCGCGCACTGGCGGCTGCTTGACGTAGCCCGCCCTGCCCACACAGCAAAAGTGCGGGTTTTCAACCCCACACTGGCAGAAGATGGCTTTGTCAGCGACCACACGGTAGTGCAAATCGTGCACAACGACATGCCATTTTTGGTGGACTCGGTCACCATGGCCATCAACCGTGGCAACCGCACAGCGCACTGGGTTGTTCACCCCTTGATGAGCGTTGCGCGAGACGCACAGGGCAAAGTAACTAACGTGAGCAGTGCAGCGGCAGCAGCCAGTGCTGGGCGCACGGATCCGGTGGAGTCCCTCATTCAAGTCGAGTGCGACCGCATTGTGAGCCCTGCAGACCAGCAGGCCTTGGCCGAAGAACTCGAGCGTGTATTGGGTGATGTGCGCAATGCAGTGCAAGACTGGCGCCCCATGATGGAGCGTGCCCAAGCGGTCGCTAAGGCAGCATCCACCTCCAAACTCTCCCCCAAGAGTCTGCAAGAAGGTGTTGCATTTCTGAAGTGGTTGGAAGACGGCCATTTCACCTTTTTGGGCGCGCGCGAATACGACCTCAAGCGAGAAGGCAATGTCGTGAGCTTTGTGGCCCAGCCAGAGACAGGTTTGGGTATTTTGCGCGGGCCGGTGCCAGCGACCCGCGCCCAACTGGCGCCCGAAGCGGTAGCTTTGCTCGACTCTGATGAATTGGTGCTGGTCACCAAAGCCATGACACGTGCCACTGTGCACCGCCCGGCTTGGCTGGACTATGTGGCCGTGAAGCGCTTCGATGCCAAGGGCCAAGTGGTAGGTGAATGCCGCTTTCTGGGGCTGTACACCGCCACGGCCTATACCGCCTCGGTAAGCGATATTCCCCAAGTCCGTAGCCGAGTTGCAGCCGTTTTGGCCAGCGCTGGCGTGGTGCCCGAAAGCCATGCCGCCAAGTCCTTGCAGTCCATTTTGGACAGCTACCCGCGCGACGAATTGCTGCAAATCAACACCGCCACCCTGACAGAGCATGCCATGGGCATTTTGCGACTCGAAGAGCGGCAGCGCACCCGTCTGTTTTTGCGCCGCGACCCGTTTGGCCGCTTTACTTCAGCCATGGTGTTTGTACCGCGTGAGCGCTTCAACACGGAGCTGCGTAGCAAAATCGGCAAGGAGCTGATGAGCGCGCTAGACGGCCAAGCTATTGAATTCACACCCATGCTCACCGACAGCCCCATGGCACGCATTCACTACCTCGTGCGCGCCAAAGAAAGCGCGCCGCACGAGGTAAGCTTTTCTGCACTGGAGGCGCGCATCGCCAAGCTCACCCAGCGCTGGGAAGATGATTGCACCGATGAATTGCTGCGAGCCCACGGCGAGGGCCCAGGTCTTGCACTGGCGCACCGCTTTGCGAACGCATTCTCAGCCGCTTACCGTGAAGATTTCTCGGCTGAAGCCGGTGCGGAAGACGCCAACATACTGGCTGGCTTGACTGCCACCACCCCCTTGGCTGTCAAGCTCTACCGTCCACTCGATGCGCAAGCGGGCTTGTTGCGCTTCAAAATCTACAACACCTCCAAAGTTGCCTTGTCTGACTCCTTGCCCGTGCTGGAGCGCATGGGTGCACGCGTGCTCGATGAACACCCCTACTGCATAGGCGACAACGGCCACGCGCTGTGGATTCATGACTTGGGCCTGCAGTTCCCCGCGGACACCGACATTGCCACCGTGAAAGCACGCTTTGAGGCCCTCTTTGCCCAAGCATGGGCTGGCGAAGTAGAGAGCGACAATCTCAACCGCCTTGTGCTTGTCACTAATCTAGACGCGCGCGCTATTGCGGTTTTGCGGGCTTATACCCGCTATTTCAAACAGCTCGGCTTTGCCTTTAGCCAAAGCTACATTGAGACCACGCTCAATAAAAACCCTCAGCTCACCCAAGCGATTGCGGAACTCTTCATGGCCCGCTTTGACCCGGCTGCCACGGGCGACCGCCAAGCGACTCAGCAAAAATTGCAGCAGCAAATTGAAACCGACTTGGGCTCCGTAGCCAGCCTAGACGAAGACCGCATCTTGCGCCAATTTGTAGCCACCATCATGGCCACGCTGCGCACCAACCTGTGGCAAGTGGCGGCCACTGGCGAAGCCAAACCGTATGTCAGTTTCAAGCTCAACCCGCGTGAAATACCCGGCGTGCCCGAGCCCAAGCCTTTGTTTGAGATATGGGTGTACTCCCCTCGGGTTGAGGGCGTGCACTTGCGCGGTGGCAAAGTGGCCCGTGGTGGCTTGCGCTGGTCAGACCGCCGCGAGGACTTCCGCACCGAAATTTTGGGCTTGGTCAAAGCCCAGCAAGTCAAAAACACCGTCATCGTGCCCGTGGGCTCCAAAGGTGGCTTTGTACTGAAAAACCCACCTGCAGCCAGTGACCGCGACGCCTTCATGGCTGAAGGTATTGCTTGCTACAAACTCTTCCTCTCCGGCATGCTGGATGTCACGGACAACATCGTCAAAGGTGCTGTCGTACCCCCCACCCACGTGGTACGCCACGATGTGGACGACCCCTACTTGGTGGTGGCGGCTGACAAGGGCACTGCGACCTTCTCTGATATTGCCAACGGCGTGTCTGCCGACTACGGCTTTTGGCTAGGCGATGCGTTTGCGTCTGGTGGCTCGGTGGGTTATGACCACAAGAAGATGGGCATTACCGCACGTGGTGCGTGGGAAGCGGTCAAGCGCCACTTCCGCACGCTGGGCGTCAACACCCAAACCACGGCCTTCACCGTAGCCGGTATTGGCGACATGTCGGGCGACGTGTTTGGCAACGGCATGCTGCTCTCCGAGCACATCAAACTGGTGGTGGCGTTTGACCACCGCCACATCTTCATCGACCCGACTCCCGATGTAGCCAAGTCGTTTGCCGAGCGCCAGCGCCTGTTTAACCTGCCCCGCTCTAGCTGGGACGATTACAACAAAGCCCTCATTTCCAAAGGCGGCGGCGTGTACCCACGCGGTGCCAAGTCCATTGCGCTGAGCCCCGAGGCGCGCGCGGTGATTGGCATTACCGCCGAAGAGCTGCCTCCACTGGAGTTGCTAAAAGCCATTTTGCAAGCCCCGGTAGACCTGCTGTACAACGGCGGCATTGGCACCTACGTCAAAGCCAGCTTTGAGTCACACGCCCAAGTGGGCGACAAGGCCAGCGATGCATTCCGCGTGAACGGTGCGGAGCTGCGCTGCAAGGTGCTGGCCGAAGGCGGCAACCTGGGTTGCACCCAAAACGGACGTATTGAGTTCTCCCAAAAGGGTGGACTCATTTACACCGATGCCATCGACAACTCCGCCGGTGTGGACTGCTCTGACCACGAAGTCAACATCAAGATTTTGCTGGGCGGCATCGTCGAGTCGGGTGACCTGACGCTCAAGCAGCGCAACGACCTCTTGGCCTCCATGACCGACGAAGTGGGCCACCTGGTACTGCAAGACAATTACTACCAAACCCAGGCCATTGACATTGCCACCCACCGCCCGCTGTATGTGCTGGACGGTCAACAACGTTTGATGCATTGGCTAGAAGGCAGCAACCGACTGAACCGCGCCATTGAATTCTTGCCCACAGACGATGAGATTGCCAAGCGCCGCGCCCGCAAAGTGGGTCTTACCAAGCCGGAAAATGCCGTGGTCTTGGCCTACGCCAAGATGGCGGTGTTTGACGAACTGATCGCCAGCAATTTGCCGGACGATCCGTTTTTCGGCCGCGCGCTCAAAGCCTACTTCCCACAAGTGCTCACCGAGAAGTTTGGGCCAGCGGTAGCAGCGCACCCGCTCAAGCGCGAAATCATCGCCACGTTTATTACCAACACGGTGCTCAACCGCACTGGGGCCACCTTCGTCAACTTCATCGCCACCGAATCGGGCGCCAGTACCGCTGACGTGATTCGCGCCTTTACCCTGGCCCGCGAAGTGTTTGACTTAGAGCCTCTGTGGGACCAGCTCGATGCGCTGGACTACAAAGTCGACGCCAAGCTGCAACTCGATTTGCTCACCACGCTCATCACCACCGCGCAGCGTGCCTCGCGTTGGATGTTGCGCATACGCGCCCAAGGTGCCGACTTGCCCACGCTGATACAGCGATACCAACCTGCTGCACGCGAGCTGCGTCAGAACTTGGCTACGTGGTTGCCACAGTCTGCCCAAGACAACTGGAAAAAAGAAACCGACGCACTGGTAAAAGCGGGTGTCGACACCGCCTTGGCGCAAAACCTGGCCGCGCTGGAGTTTATCTTCCCAGCATTGGACTTGGTGGACTTGGCGCAAAGCGCCAAGACCGGGCTAGAGCAAGCAGCCCGTGCCTATTTTGGTGTGGACAGCGAGCTGGGCCTGACCGAATGGCGCGCCCAAATCACCCGCTTGCCCACTGACACCCTGTGGCAAACCCAGGCCCGTGGTAGTGCCCGTGACGATGTGTACTCCATCGCCCGCCAAATTACGCTAGGCCAACTTTCTCGCAAAGAAAACTTAGGCGATTGGCGCAAGCAACACGGCGCCGCCATTGACCGCCTGCGCAAGCTACTGGCCACCATCAGCCTGCAAGCGGCCGACTTGGCGCCAGTCTCTGTCGCTTTGCGCGAACTACGCCAATTGGCTTAAAACCCGATAGACCTTAACTGCCTGACTTTTATTGCGTAGCGCCATCGGCACGCACACCTCCAAAGGTGGCGGTGCCGTGAGTGCGCTACGCATTTCGTCAGAGATCAAAATCTCGCCAGCTTGTGCTTTGTCACACAAGCGGCTAGCAGTGTTGACGGTGTCGCCAATCACGGTGAACTCCAGTCGGCGCTCTGAGCCAATGTTGCCAGCGAAGGCCTCCCCCAAATTCAAACCAATACCTATCTGCAACTCTGGGCGTTCAAGCGCACGCCATGAGGCGTTGAGCTTTTGGAGCCCCACCATCATGTCCTGAGCGGCAGCCATGGCTTGGTCGGCATCGTCGGGGCTACCGATGGGGGCACCCCACTGGGCCATCACCGCATCGCCAATAAACTTGTCTAGCGTGCCTCCGTGGCGAAACACGCACTCCACCATCTCGGTGAAATACTCGGTTAAGAGCGTAGCAATGTCATCCGGCTTCATGCTCTCTGCAAGTGCCGTGAAGCCACGAATATCACTAAACAACACCGCCACCGGGCGCTTTTCGCCGCCCAGCTTCAAGGCGTCGGACGACGCAGCAATGCGTGCAGCCAACTGTGGGGCAAAAAAGCGTTCAAAATTACTACGCACGATGCCTTCTTGACGTATTCGCTCGGCAAACTGGGAGTTCTCAATAGCCACCGCCGCAATACCTGCGAAGGCGACCAAAAACTCAAGGTCTTCCTCGCTAAAGCGATGGGTCAAGCTCGGGCTGTCGACGTAGAGCACACCCAATGCGCGGTCCTCACCTCCAATGAGCGGCGCGCAAATGGCGGAGCGCACTTGCTGCATCACAATGGACTGGCCACCAAAGCGTTGATCTGCGCCCGCGTCGTCCGACAGCAGGGCCACTTTCTCCGTCATTGACTTCTTGGCGATAGACTGTGGTACAGCACGCTGCTGGGCAGCGCCGCGCTTGTCCCGTGAGATGCGGGCTTGCAACTCACCTTGTGCATCTAGCATCAAAATCGCTACGCGGTCGGCCTCCAGCGTCTGGTAAGCGTAGCCAACAATCTTCTCCAACAGCGTATTCACATCTACGGCACGCGTGAGGCCCTTTGAGACCTCCAGCAAAGTGGCCAGCCTCTGGCGAACCTTGTCCACCTCGGCAGACGTGACACCAAGTGCCTTGCCACCCGCGTCCGAGTTGCGCACCGGAATTTGATGAAAAATGGTGGCCCCGTCCACAGGTGTGGGCCGGTTTGTCACTGCCAAGGCAGGCGGCGCAAGCTGCTGCACCACATTGAATGGCACCTTGCCGAACATAAGAACGGCACCTATAGCGACCTCGCAAGTACTAACCTTTTCACCGTTCACGAACGTGCCATTGCTCGACCCCAAGTCGCGCACCTGCAAGACCTTGCCCACAACTTGAAGCTCGGCATGGCTGCGGGAGATGGTGGCATCCAGCACCACAATGTCGCAAGACTCCACCCGCCCTACGCGCATGAGAACGCCTTCGCGCAAGTCGTGCGAAGTACGACCATCAAGGCTGACTAATTGAAGCACCACAGCCCCACACGCCAACAGTTGAATTGATAACGCATCATCACCTCAAAGTCTACACAAATCACACACCCACAAAAAAGCCGAGCTCCTTGATAGAAGCTCGGCTTGTGTCATGCTGCGCTGACGCTTAGTGGAACTGTTCTTCTTCGGTAGAGCCCGTGAGCGCCGTTACACTGGATTTGCCACCTTGGATGACGGTGGTCACTTCGTCAAAGTAGCCGGTGCCCACCTCTTGCTGGTGGCTCACAAAGGTGTAGCCACGGTCGCGGGCGGCGAACTCGGGTTCTTGCACTTTTTCAATGTAGGCGGTCATGCCTCGCTTGACGTAGTCTTGCGCCAAATCGAACATGTTGTACCACATGGAGTGGATGCCCGCCAAGGTAATGAACTGGTACTTGTAGCCCATAGCGCCCAGCTCTTTTTGGAACTTGGCAATGGTCGCGTCGTCCAGGTTTTTCTTCCAGTTAAACGATGGGCTGCAGTTGTAGGCCAGCATCTTGCCGGGGTGTTTGGCGTGCACGGC